>JBAYVY010000001.1:0-41537 GCA_041674345.1 Phycisphaeraceae bacterium
GCGAGGCGGCCGAATCAGCGAGTTGATTCGGCGAACTCGATGGCGAAATGACCGTGAGAACGCGCCACGCGCCCCCTCTTTGTTCCGCATCCGCAGTACAAGGGGTAAATCAGAGGCTCCTTATATCCATAAGGACGGCAAACCCCATCGGGGCTCCTTCTCGACTTTAAAGGCGGTAGTCGAGGCCGCTGAAGAAGAAGGATGAAACTCCCGCTACGTTCCGCCGAACAGTCGGTCGCGGATCGCCGCGACCTGGCGTTGCAAATGCGCCGCCGCGCCTGCGCCCATGTCCTGCGCCAACTGGTCGGTGTGGAACGTCAGCACTGCGTCGCACACCAGCAGCGTCATCGGGTTGCTCAATCCCCGGCGTTGCGCGATGCGGTACAGCGTCCATTGCTGAGACCAGCTCAATCCCAACCGGCTTGCCGCTTGGTTGAACAATCGCACCGGCTCCGAACGGCGCCCGCCGCGACGAATCGCCTTGACGCACCACACCCCCCCGCACACGCCGGCCAACAACGTCAGCACCACCAGCACCGGGCGCAGCGGCAACGTCTGCCCGTCCTGCGGCCAGAAAAACTTCATGATCTCGTCAGCTCGGTATGCCAGTGTCAGCATGATTCGTGTCCTGTTCGCGGCTTGCGGGCAAAACGCAAGCCGCATCCCGCACATCGCATCCCGCAAGCCGCAGGACGCAAGACGCATCCCGCATCATCCCGCCTGTTTGCTGTCTTTCATCGCCGTTTTCGCCAAATCCTGCACCACCCGCACGGCCCGCCGCCTCACTTTCGAGTCGCCGTCTTTCCGGGCCAGCAGCGCCACCTGTTCGACCAGTGGGATCAGGTTCATCCGCTCCACCACCCACAGCGCGCTGATGCGGTGCCGTTCATCCGTATCGGCCAGCATCCGCAGCAGCGCCGGCACCGCCTCGTTCATCGGCAGCCCCATCAGCGCCTTGATCGCGTTGGCGCGGCTGCGGTTGCCCCGGCCGGCCGCCAAATCCATCAGCGTCTCCCGCACCTGCCCCACGCGCTGCATCGACTCCAGCGATTCGATCGCGTTCGCCCGAACCCGGTCGTCCTGATGCGTCAGCGCCCCGCTGATCGCCGCGACCGCGCGGGGCGAATCATGCAGCATCGACATCGCGCGAAGCGCCGCCGACGCCACCCGCGCGTCTCCGTCCGCCGCCATCGTCAATAATTGCTGCTCGAAATACGTCTCCTGCCCCAACTGCCGGATGATCTGCACCGCCTGCAAGCGGTTTTCCGCCGATTCGTCCACCATGCGATGCGACATCTTGGCCAGAAATTGGGCATCCAGTTTCATCAACGCCCGTCCGGCCGCCTGCCGCGTCGCGTGGGTCATGTTCGGCCAGTTCGCCCAATACTTTTCAAAACCCACCGGCCCGATATGTTGCTCGGCCAGCGCCCGCACGGCCTGGTGGTCCGATCCGATCAATCGAATCATCAACTCGCCCAAACCCGGCCATCGCGTCCGCAACAGGTGCCGCAGCGCCAGCCGGGCGATGGCTGGTTCGCTGTCGAAACACATGGACGCGATCACATCATCGGCGCGCATCTGTTCGATTTCCGATTGTCGCATCAGCACGCGCAGCGCCATCAGCCGCGTCAGCCGGTCGTGTCCCGCGGCCAAATCCGCCAGGGCCGTGACCCGGCGATTCGGCAGGTTCATCGGTGCCGGCAGCGCGTCGATCCATTGCGCCAACTGCCGCTGCGTCGCCACGTCCATATCGGCCAGCGACGCGCGATTGGGGAACAGGTGATCCGTCCGCCGAACCTTGCGGATCGTCGTCCGCACCGCCGGGTCGATTAGCAGCGGCCCGCCCCGCAACACGAACGGCAATTGGCGTCCGACATCCGGCTGAGTCAGCGCGCGAATCACGAACGGCTGCATCGGTTCCATCGTCGCCAGCCCCAGCAGCGCCCGGCAGGTGATCGGGTGATCCGCCTGCGCCACCAATTCCCCCAGCGGATTGAACGCCGGCAATTTGTGATCCGTCACATACCGATACAAACCCGCCGGAAAATGCGGCGCGAAACACAGCAGCGCCATCAGCACGTCCCGCCGGCGGTGCTGGTGGAAACACGCGCACGCCTCCGCCAGCGCGCTCACCAGATGATGTTGCGCCGCCAGCGTGACGGGCGTCAGCCCCGCCGGTCCGTTGCTGGCCACCAGGTGATGCCGCGACAATCGCAACAGCGCCATCGCCGCCGCCTTGTTCAACCGGCTGTCCGATTCATGCAACTGCCTGCTCAAAAGCCACGCCAGTCGTGTCGCCGTCGTGCGGTGAATGATGTCGATCACGTTCAGTCGCGCCTGCACATCGTCCGATTCGGCCGCGTGACGCATCGCCTCGTCCAGGTGCGTCATCTGATCCAGCACCAGTTGCTGCGCCTCGGCCGGCAGCTTGTCGAATCGCCGGATCACCCCCACATAGCCCGGCACCTTGCCCCGCGCAAGCAACAACCGCGTCACCTGAGCGGCCGTCACCTTGTCCGCGTGTTCCAACGACTCAGCCATCGCCACGTCCACACTGACGTGATCGATCCCGGCAAGCAGCGCCAGATGGGCCGGATAATCCGACATGCGGGTTCATCCATGAAACAACATTCTTCGGCTGCACGATCCGGCGTGGCCGACATCCGTGCCGGCCGGCTGCGAATCAGCCGGGACTTCCAACTATGGTTATCGGCCAACCCCCGCCCGCCGCTTCAATCCCGACAAGCGGCAGAAGGAGACAGGAGACAGGGGACATTATATTCGGCGCGCCGGGGGGGTCTTACTCCTGACTCCTTACTCCCGACTCCCGACTCCCAAATGTTAATTTTCCGATTGAAATGCGGCTCACGCCACTCGGCCGGGACGCGGAACGGTACAATCCGCAACGGTAACGGCCCGGCTCGACGGATCGACCCGCGCGTTCACCGTTCCGCTTTTGAAAGCGAACCCATGTTCATCATCGGCCTGCTCCGCAAACTCCAACGCCAGGTCACCGCGTTTTTTCCCGTCGCTTCCAGTCGCACCGGCGAATGCCGGCGCTGCGGCGAATGTTGCAAACTGCCGTATCCCTGTCCGATGCTGCGATACGATGGGCAGGGCAGGAGCCGGTGTGCCGTTTACCTGTTCCGCCCCCTGAGTTGCCGGGTGTACCCCCGCACCCGCGGCGAACACCTGACCAGCGCCACCTGTGGCTTCCGCTTCCCCGGCGACCAACCCCAACCCGTCCCCGTCACGCTGTCGGTATCCGCGGAGGCGGAAACGATGGAAAACGATGCGACCGCGTGAGGGGCCGGAGGCCGGGGAGCCGCGGGTTTTCACCGCGCGGCTATACGGATCAAACTCATCATCGCGGCTTTGAGGGACGTGACCAACTTTCGGGCGCGATCAACCGAGAGGGTAAGTTCTCACCTTATTGTTTTTCCGCTTTTATTGCCTTGGCGCTTCCAAAACCACCAAGAAAACCGAGCAAACCAACAATAATTTTTTCGGTCAAGGCGATCTCGTGAAGAAACAAACCACAAATTGCCACAGAGATTATCAAACCCGCCAGCAACGTAGCACAATAGATAATTCGCCGTTGTGTCTTCGCTACAATTTCCGTTTGCTTGGTGGTTTCTTGAGCAGTCGTTGTCACCATATCTTTGACAAAAGGCAAAAGCGATTGAGCAAGAGCCCGGAGCGCATGTAGTTCTTGCTCTTCCTGTGTTGGTTGTTTTTGTTTATCCGTTTGGGCAATACTTAGCTCAGATGGTGATCCCGTTTCGCTTAATTGGGAATCATGGCTTGAAATCGAATCCACTTCTTGTTGTCCCATTTTCTACATCCTTATTTCACCTTGACTCCGGCATAAGTGCCATGCGAATCGCTTCAAGAATGCTCTCCAGATACAACCGATCCGTACTCACAGTGAGACGCCCTCCTCCAGAACTTGTTGGCGGATGGCCGGGTGGATCGCCTCATCGGACACCACATCGACGGGGACGCCGAACAGGTCTTGCAATTCGTTTTGCAACGCCACCTGGTCGATCAGGGAACGGTTGTCGTCGAAATGCACCAGCAGGTCGATGTCGCTGGCGACCGAAGCCCGGCCTTTCGCCACGGAGCCGAACACGCGGACGCGGCGGGCGCCATGACGCTCGGCGATCCGCGGAATCGTCCGGCGACTTTTTTTTCAGATGGTCCAACGTGATGGCCATTCCTTAATCATGCCACATGAAACGAGGAGATAGTGACTGCGGCGAGGACGCTGCAATCGAGAGGGGAACCGGATGTACGGATTTCACAAAGCCGCGACCGGTGGTCGCGGTCCCGGAAGTTGAGTAATCGTTGGAGAAGTGAGCGCGCTATGTGTTCCAAGACCGCGACCAGCGGTCGCGGCTTTGTGAACAAATCGTCACACCGTGCCGGACCAGTCGGGGGGGAAGATGAGGACGGGGCGGTCGGCTTGTCTTAGCACCTGTTGCGGCACGTCGCCGGCGAGCAGGCGGGCGACGCGGCCCTTGCCTGTCGCGCCCAGAATCAGCAGCGACGCATGATGGGCCTCGGCGGCATTCAAAATGGCGCGGGCGATGTCGTCGCCGAACAGCAGGACGCCCTCGGCGGGGATTTTCACTTCGGACAAACGGGTGGTCAGCGTGGAGAGGGTCAGTTCGCCTCGCTGTCGGGTGTCGGCTTCGGATTCGTCCTCCTCATGGGGCACGGCGACATGGGCGACGATGACCGAGCCATCGAGGCGCACCGCCAGATCGCGCACGGTCTGGAACAGTTTTTCACTGGCCCAGGGGGTGCTGACCGCCACCATGATGCGACTTTTAGCCAAGAGCGCCTCCGAATGAACGACCCGATGTCAGCGGGCATTATAACGCAAAGGGGGCGGGAGAAGGGGAAAGAGGCCATCAGTAGCTGCCGGTCGATGGAGAAGCGGGGGCGAATGGGATGGCATCGAGGCCCAGTTCGTTGCGGAGTTGGTCGCAGATGGATTGGGTGGCGGACGCGCCGATACGGGTGCAGCCGAGGTCGCGGATTTGTTTGGCGCGTTCGAGGGTGCGAATGCCCCCGGCGGCTTTGACCTGCATCGGGGCGGGGCTGTGTTGAAGCATCAGTTTCAAGTCGTCATCCGTCGCTCCCCCGCCCCCGGAAGCAAAACCCCCGGAAGCAAAACCCGTGGAGGTTTTCACCCAATCGGCGTGGAGCGCGGCGCAGATTTCGCACAGCCGGATTTTGTGTTCGTCTTTCAGATAGCAGTTCTCGAAGATGACCTTGACTTTTCGGCCCAGGTCGTGGGCGACGGCGATCACGGCGGCGATGTCCTTGTGGACCGTCATCCAGTCGCCGGTGAGCGCGGCGGAGATGTTGCACACCATGTCCAGTTCGGTCGCGCCCTCGGCAAGGGCCTGCCTGGCCTCGGCGACTTTGGCGTCGGTGGTGTTCACGCCGAGCGGGAAGCCGATCACCGTGCAAGGTTGCACACCGGAGCCGGCGAGCCATTGAACGCAGCGGCGAAGGTAGTACGGCATGATGCAAACGCCGGCCACCTGGTAGGCGCGGGCCATGAGGCAGCCGTCGTCGAGTTGCCGCTGGGTGAGCGTGGGCGCGAGCAGCGCGTGGTCAATGCGACCGGCGATGTCTTGGTAGGCGGCGAGGGAGGACATGGATGCTCCGGGAATGTGCGATGTTCAATGTGCGATGTTTGAAGAATCCCGGCCAAGCCGCCCCCGGAAGCAAGATGGCATGGCCGGGCTTGGATACATCGCACATGGCACATTGAACATCGCACATCGTCATCAGTCGTAGTTGAACACGCCCTTGCGGAAGGCGTAGATGTAGGCGATGACGCTGGTGCCCAGGAAGAACAACATGCGGCCGAGGAATTGCCAAGCGAGCGATTCGCCGTGCGCGAGATTGGGGAAAACCGTCGCCCAGGGATAGAGGAAGACGATTTCGACATCGAAGACCAGGAAGGTCATGGCGACGATGTAGAAGCGGATATTGAAGCGTTTGCGCGCGGTGCCGACGGGGTTCATGCCGGCTTCGTAGATGCCGCCTTTGACGGCCCCCTTGCGCGACGGGCCGAGGACATAGGTCAGACCCAGATTCATCACGGCGAACCCGACCGCCATGAGTACGAGAATGCCGAGCGCGGCGTAGTGGTTGACATCAGCGAGGATCAGCATGGCAAGGTTCCGGGAGGGGTTGCGTTTCGAGAATGACGAAATCCGAATGACGAATGAATATCCAAATTCCAATGTTCAAACCGCGGACGTAATCGGAAGTTTGGAATTTTGAATTTGAAATTTCATTCGTCATTCGGATTTCGTCATTCGTCATTTCCTCAACCATCGTACCGACTGCTCGGCGACAGGCAAGGGGCGACCCCTACGCATTCCACGCCCGCCCCTGTTATCATTGACCCCATGATCATCGACAACGATTCACCGCTGAATATCATCCGCCGCGGCACCGAGGGCATCTACAGCGAAGCTGAGCTTGCCGCCAAGCTCGCTTCCAATCGCCCGCTGCGCATCAAGCTCGGCATGGACCCCACCGCGCCCGACATCCACCTCGGCCACTCCGTCGTCCTCCGCGAAATGCGACAGTTCCAGAACCTCGGCCACCAGGCCATTCTCATCATCGGCGACTACACCGCACGCATCGGCGACCCCACCGGACGCGATACCACCCGCCCCATCCTTTCCGAACAGGCCATCCACGCCAACGCACAAACCTACCTCGAACAGGCCGGCAAAATCCTCGACACCGCCCCGGGCAAACTCGAAGTCCGACACAACAGCGAATGGCTCAGCAAACTCTCCTTCGCCGATGTGCTCAACCTCACCGGCCAGATCACCGTCCAGCAAATGCTCCACCGTGAAAACTTCGCCCTCCGCATCAAAGACGGACGCGAAATCATGGTCAGCGAATTCATGTACCCTCTCATGCAGGCCTACGATTCGGTCGTCATCAAAGCCGACGTCGAACTCGGCGGAACCGATCAGACCTTCAACTGTCTCATGGGCCGCGAACTGATGAGCAAAATGGGCCTGGAAAAACAGGTCGTCCTCGTCATGCCCCTCCTCGTCGGACTCGACGGCCACGAAAAAATGAGCAAGTCCAGGGGCAACACCATCGCACTGACCGATTCACCCGATGACATGTTCGGCAAAGTCATGAGCATCCCCGACGCGCTGATGCCCAATTACTTTCAACTGCTCACGCTGCTGCCGACCGACCGCATCCGCAGTCTGCTCGATTCCAACACCACGCATCCCCGCGAGGCGAAGGACACGCTGGCGCGCGTGATCGTCGAGGGATATCACGGTTCGCAAGCCGCGAATGCCGCCAGCGCCGAGTTCCGACGCCGATTCGCCGAGAAACAACTGCCCACCGACCTGGAAACCAAAACCGTCGCCGAGCCGACGATTCACCTGTCCAAACTCATCGTCGAAATCGGCTTCGCCGCGAGCAACGGCGAAGCGAAGCGATTGATCCAGCAGGGCGGGGTCAGTTGGGCCGGCGAAAAAATCACCGACCCGCAGGCCGCCGTCGAAATCCCCGATCAAACCCCGGTGATTTTGCAAGTCGGCAAACGTCGCGTGTGCCAGATTGTGAGGGGTTAGCGAGCCGCGGCGTGTCGCCGCGGTGTTCATCGGCAATTGTCCCTGTGTCGCTCTTAACGGAATTCGGTTTTTCAAATGAGTCTGGGGTATGTCAATGCTCACGAACATTCTCTTGGTCATATGCGTTCTCCTGGCGGTTCTTCTGGTTGTCATGGTTTGGAAGTTACTGCAACGCCGATCCGACACATCGACGGGAGTTGACCTCGCGCCCAGATTCGACGAACTGGCAAAAGGGCTGGACCGTTCGGAAAAAACTTTGAAAGATGAACTTTCGCGGAACCGTGAAGAAGCCGCAACCTCTTCACGCCAACTCCGGGAAGAGGTCAGCAAATCCATCGGCGGCTTGGTCGAAAGTGTGCTCGCTCAAATCCGGGCCTTCGGGGAGTTCCAAACCAAGCAATTGGAAATATTTGCGAACCAATTGAAAGAGACCGGGCAATTGACGGCGGAAAAACTCGATTCCGCCCGTACCGCCAATGCTGAACAACTAAAGAACTTCGGCGAAACACTTAATGGATTCCAGAAACAACAGCATGATGCTCTGGCCGCCCATATCAAGAATCTGACCGATGCCAACGAAAAGCGTTTGGAATCGCTGCGAGTGACGCTCGACCAAAGACTTCAGCAGATACAGGAAGATAACTCCAAGAAACTCGAAGCAATGCGGGCCACCGTGGATGAAAAGTTGCAGGGAACCCTTGAAAAGCGATTGGGGGAAAGCTTCAAACTGGTCAGCGAGCGGCTTGAACTGGTGCATAAGGGACTCGGCGAAATGCAATCGCTCGCCAACGGCGTCGGCGATCTGAAACGTGTGCTGACCAACGTCAAGACGCGGGGGAATTGGGGAGAAATCCAACTCGGTACCTTGTTGGAGCAAATGCTGACGCCCGATCAATATGAGCAAAACGTGGCGACAGGTGACACATCCGAAAGAGTCGAATACGCGATCAAGCTGCCTGGAAAACACGAACATCCCGGCGATTTCGTGTGGCTTCCCATTGATGCCAAGTTTCCGACGGAAAGCTACCAGCGATTGGTGGAAGCACAGGAAGCCGCCGATGTCGTTGCGACGGCGCTGGCCATGAAAGAACTGGAAGCGAGGGTCAAGGGGTGCGCCAAGGATATCTGCACCAAATACATCAACCCGCCCAAGACCACTGATTTCGGCATTATGTTTCTTCCAACGGAAGGTCTGTATGCGGAAGTTATTCGCCGCGCCGGACTGGTTGAATCCATTCAGCGGGAATACCGCATCGTGATAGCCGGTCCAACAACTCTAGCGGCTTTGTTAAACTCGCTGCAAATGGGGTTCCGAACACTCGCCATCGAAAAACGCAGCAGCGAAGTATGGGAATTACTTGGCGGAGTAAAAACTGAATTCGGAAAATTTGGAGATGTCATCGGAAACATCCAAAAGAAACTTTTGTCTGCATCCAATGAATTCGATCAAGTCGCAGTACGAACACGTGCGATCAATCGCAAGCTGCGGGGCGTGCAACAACTGAATGACAATGAATCCTTGCAAATTCTTGGGGAAACCGACGGCATCGCAAGTGCGGAGGATACGGATTCTGACGCCGGGGGCAATTAATTGCCCCCGCCGATGATCTGCGTCACCGGTTTGCCGTCGATGTTTTTATCGCAGGGGATGCGCATGAACCAACACGCGGTGGCGAAGGTGTCTTCGGTGTTGACGATGAGTTTTTCGTCGAGGGTCAGGTCGTAGTCCGCTTTCACACCGGGGCCGGTGGCGATCCAGGGAATGTGCCGGCTGCGGGGGTCGTCGGGGCCGTGGGTTTTGCCTTGCCCGCCGTGGTCGGCGGTAACGATGACGAGGGTTTGCGACAATACGTTGGCCTGTTTCATGGCGTCCAGCACGCGGCCCAATTGTTTGTCGGCGTTGGCGATGACCTGCAACTGTTCGTGCGACCCCCAGCCGAACTTATGGCCGAACGTATCGGCATCGGGGAAGTGGACGAACAGCACCCGGGGCTGATGTTCGGCGATGACCTTGACCGCCGCGTCGCCGACTTCTTCGTCGCCGCCCTTGGTCTGATCGGGCAGGTAAACGAAGTCGAGGGTGCCGGGTTTGTTGAGGGCGGTGAACTTGGATTTACCGGCGATCATCGCGGTGGAGTAACCGGCTTTTTTCGCCAGTTCAAACAATGTGGGAAACGCGGGGTATTTCAGTTCTTCGGCGGGGATGTCTTTGTTCCAGGTGACGCCGTGCCGTTCGGGCGTCACGCCGGTCAACATGCTGGTGTGCGAGGGCAGCGTGACGGACATGGCGGTGGTGCGTGCCCACATGGTGAAGGTTCCCTCGCGCATCAGGCGTCGGAGGACGGGGGTGTCGGCGCGCAGCATCGCGTCGGGGCGCATGCCGTCGATGCTGACGATGAGAACGCTTCTGTTCGCCCCCGGAAGTTTGGGTTCGGCATCCTGCGCCATGAGGGAGGTGGTGAAGGTCAGCACCACCGCCGCCAGTAACATCGTGAATCGTTTGAGCATGATGCCGCGCTCCTGTGAAGTCAATGGATATAGCATGGATATAGCATATCCAACTGTGCGGTGCGAAATGTTAGAATCTGGTTGAAACGCCTGTGGAGTATCGCATTGAAACTGCAATGTCCGGCCAAATTGAATCTCGCCCTGTCCACCGGCTCGCCGCGGCGGGGGCAATTAATTGCCCCCGCCCCCGCCCCCGGAAGCGCCGGATTTCACCCCATCGCGTCGTGGATGGTGACGGTGAATCTGTTCGACGACCTGACGGTGGAACCAAGCGAGGGTGACAGCACGTTCGACATCGCGTGGGCGGACGATGCGCCGCAGCCGTCGCCGATCGACTGGCCGGTCGAGGAGGACTTGATCTTCCGGGGGCATCAGTTGATCGAGCGTCATGTCGGGCGGAAGTTGCCGGTGCGTGTGACGCTGCGCAAGCGCATCCCGGTGGGGGCGGGCATGGCGGGCGGATCGACGGACGGCGCGGGCATGTTGAAGGCGGTGAACGAGGTTTTCAATCTGCGATTGCCGCGACAAACGCTGATTGATTTCGCCATGCAACTGGGCAGCGATTTGGCGTTCTTTTTTACTTCCGGGGGCGCGTTGGTGACGGGGCGTGGTGAGGGATTGGAGCCGGTGCCGGCGAGGGCGATGGATTGGGTGTTGGTGTTGCCGCCGCTGCACTGCCCGACGGGAGCGGTGTATCGGAAGTTTGATGAGTTGTCGCCCTATGCGAAAGTGAACGAGCAAGCCGTGCGTGAGGTGATCGCGGGCCGGCGTGAGCCGTTCAACGATTTGGGAGCGGCGGCGCTGGCGGTGGAACCGCAACTGGCGGCGTTGCGTGATGAACTGCAAAAGAAATTGGGGCGCACCTTGCACATCACCGGCAGCGGCGCGGCGATGTTCATTGTGGCGCGCGATAGCAAGGATGCGACGCGGTTGGCCGCACAAATCACGGAAGTGCCGGTGCGTGTGGCGAGGGCGGGGGATTGCTAAGCCGCAAGCGGCGGGAGGCGTTGAGGCAAGCCGTTCGCGGCATCAAGGGGAAATATTTATGCGTGTTCGGTTTGGATAGCGGCGATGGCTTTGAGTTTGTCGGCGGAGCGGTATTTGAGTTCCTGGGGTTTGTTGTAAACGAAGTGGCCGGGCGGGACGGAGGCGGTGAGGAACACGCCGCCGCCGATGACGCTGCCTTTGCCGATGATGGTTTTGCCGCCGAGGATGGTGGCGTTGGCGTAGATGACCACGTCGTCTTCGAGTGTGGGGTGGCGTTTGGCGCCGCGTGAGGACTGGCTGAGGTTGGCGGCGGGCGCGCCGATGGTGACGGACTGATAGATTTTGACGCGGTTTCCGATGACGGAGGTTTCGCCGATGACGACGCCGGTGCCGTGGTCGATGAAGAAGGATTCGCCGATGGTCGCGCCGGGGTGGATATCGATGCCGGTCAGGGAATGTGCGTGTTCGTTGAGGATGCGCGGAATGAGCGGCACGCCGACGGTGAACAGTTCGTGAGCGACGCGGTGGACGAAGATGGCGAACACGCCGGGGTAGCAGAAGATGGCTTCATCGGTGTGGCGGCAGGCGGGATCGCCGTCGAACGCGGCCCGGACGTCGAGGGACAACAGGCGGCGAAGTTCGGGTACGCGATGAATGAACGCATCGGTGATGCGACGGGCTTTTTCGGTGCATAGGTCGCAGGCGTCGCCGTGGCCGGCCTGTTCGAGATTCTCGGCGTAACGCAGGGCCTCGTCGATCTGCTTTTCCATCAGGTCGCGGACCTGCTGGAGCAGTTCGCCGAGGTGGAAGGCGATGTTGTCGCTGGTGAGACGGCGATCGCAGAAGAAGCCGGGAAAGATGAGGTCGCGCACCAGATCGAGCAAGGCGATGGCCTGGTGGCGCGAGGGGAGGAACGTGGCGTCGATGTGTTCGAGGCGAAGGTCGGCGTGGTAACTGGCGAGGATGGGGCTGACCAGTTCGTCCAGATGCGGACGCGGGGCGGATGGCTTGGAATGCGAAGCGTTCATGGGGATATGGTATGCGGAGAAATGCCCCATCACCAATTTCCAATGACGAAAACTTCGCAGTCCACCACGGCCTGCCGCCGAAGGCGGCGCCATTCCGTGCTTGAGACCGGAGATGGGTCATTACCCGGATGGCCAAGCGAATCGCGGGCGAGCCAGGCGGAGTTTGCTCGAACCCCAGTAACAGGTGGGTGCGTCAAGTCCTGTCCGGGCCTTCCACTCGTAGGTGGCTTGACCGTCGCAGGTCTTTGGACGCTCCCTGGGGGTCCTTATCGGTTCGAGCAATAAATGTCCGCGACTGGCTCGAACCCGCGATCGTTCAGCAACCGACGGTTACTGCACCCACATTATACCTCATGGGAAAAGCGAAGCGTGAAAAATCCGTTTGTTCATGAAAATGTTTGTCGTCCCCGACCCGCCGGTTGACACGCGGCGTAACCGGCAGATAATGAAAAGAACACTTGAAAGGCAGGCCCCCATGAAGTATGTTCTGACGTTCGTCGTACTGGGTATCGCGGCTCTGACGCTCACCGGCTGCAATGACATCACCGCCGATTCCATCCGATCCGATCTGCCCAAGGATTTGCACACGCCCGGCGAAACCAAGGGCCAGGTCGATAATCGCGTCGCGTTCACTTCCACGGTGAACCTGCGGAACTTCAACCAGGACATGCTGCGATTCATGCTGATGGACCGCCCCAGCCGCTCCATCGACTATCCAAGCATCGGCGAATAATCGCAAGACAACAGAACAGCAAGACAACAGAACAGCAGAACATGCGCGAACAATGCCATGTTCTGCTGTTTTTCTTTTCTGATGTTCTGCTTTGCGGCCTGCCGCCCGGTACAATCCGGCCATGATAGACGCATCACCCAGCACCCTCCGCATCGCGGCTTACAACATCCTCGAAGGCGGGATGGGCCGGCTTGATCCGATCGCCCAGACGCTGGGGACGTTGCAAGCCGATCTGATCGCGTTGATCGAGGCGAACGATCCGCGGGCCGTGGCATACCTGGCGGAATGCACGGGGATGCACCACGCGCTGGCCGAGTCGCCGACCGGGCGGTTTCACGTGGCGCTGCTGTCGCGGCATCCGATTCGTCAGATGCTGAATCTGGGCGTGAAACACCGCTCGCTCAGCCGGGCGGCGATGCTGGCGAATATCGAAGTACGCGGCCGGCCTCTTCGCATGGGCGTGTTCCATCTTCAATCGGGGCTGGGGCGGGAATGCGAGGATCAGCGGCTGAAGGAATTGGAGTGGTTGCTGCGCGACCTGGGCGACGGGGCGACGCCGACGGTGCTGGCCGGTGATTTCAACACCAACGCGCCGTGGCATCCGATTGACGTGGAGCGGGCCGAGCCGTCGGTGAGACGCCGATTGCGTGCCGACCCGGCGCTGGTGTGTCACGATGTGGTGGAACAGTTGACCGCGGCGGGCTGGGCCGAGGCGTATCACCGCGCGCACCCCGATCAGCCGGTGCATACCTTTTCGACGGGCTTTCCCTCGACGCGGCTGGACTACATTTTCGCCGATCACACGCTGGCCGACCGCGTCACCGGCGCGGGCGTGGAGACCCGCGGTTTCGCCCCCTATTGCTCGGACCATTTCCCGCTTTATGCGGACCTGAAATGGGAGGAATAATGTGCGATGTTCAATGTTCAATGTGCGATGGTGCAGAGGCGAATCCGGAATCGCACCGCTCCGCATCACATCGCACATCGCACATTGAACATCGCACATTCCCCTCAAGTTCCCCCTTCCAAGGGTCGATAACAGCCCTAGCGATGACCATGACCATCGACAGTTTGCCCGCGGACTGGCTTTCGCTGGTCGCCGATACGGAGCGGCGAAACGGCACGGTCGAACTCTGCCCCGACCCCGATCACTACGACACCCACTTCTGCCAGGTCAACATCCACAAAGTGCGACTGCTCTACCTTCAGGACCGACGCTGGATCATCGAGCGGCCGTTCTCCCTCAAGGGCCAGCCCGCCATCACGCGCGACATGCACCTGCTGGGCATTCTCGGTTCCGGCGCGCACCGCTGGAGCTTCCGCACCACCGTCGAGGCGGTCGTGCGATTCAAACTCAACGACACGCAGACCGTGGCGGCCCTGCGGCTGTCCGCCCCGACCGATGTGCAGTCCGCGCAACGCCGGGCGTTTTTCCGGGTCCATCTGCTGGCGGCGAACATCCCCGATGTCACGTGCTGGCCGCTGCTGGATTTGTCCAGCGCGATCGAATCCGAAAAGGCCGACGAACATCTGCATCGTGAAGGCGAACTTCCCTCGCCCCGTCCGCTCCCGCCGACCACCGATCAGCCGTTCACCGCGCCGCTCAATGACCTCAGCGGCAACGGCGTGTCGATCCTCGTCGATGATGAACACCTCAAAAAACTCGAGCAAAATCCGCTGCTCTGGCTGAAACTTGATCTGCCCGATCTGTCGCATCCGCTGATGGTGGTCGCCCGCTACGTGCGGCAGCAGCCCGACGCCGTGGGTCGCCGCGTGGTCGGGCTAACCTTCCAGTTCCGCCACAATCGCAGCCACGAATCATTCATCAACGATCAAATCTGCCGCTGGGCCGCCGCCGAGCAACGCCGACAACTCCATCGCCCCCGCTGATGCGCATTGCGGTATGCGTCCTGCGTCCTGCGTTGGGAACGATTTCCCGCAAACCGCATCCCGCATCCCGCGATGATTGTTACACCCCCCACTCCGCCCGCGCCGCCTCCATCGTCTTCATCTTGCCCGGTTCCTTCCCCCACGCATAATGTCCCTTCGGCTGATCCCCCATCCACCGTTCATCCGCCTCATCCCCTGCCGGCTGATACCGCACATCGCAGCTCAATCGAAAACGGTTCGTCAGGTTCGTCGTCGAGGCGTGCATCTCGTACATCCCGAAAATCATCACGTCCCCCATCCGAAAGTTCGTCGTCGCCCACTGTCCGCCGAACTTCTCCGTGATCTCCATCGGCTCCTTCGTGAACCATCCCTCCACCAGATCCCGGTCCACATCCATCCGACCGTAAGTCCGCCTCAGCTTCTCAAACTCCGCCGCGCTGTGCGACCCCACGCACATCGCCAGCGTGCCCTGCTCCACATCCATGTCCCCCATCGGTATCCACGTCGTGTGAAGCCGATCCGATCCGCGACCCATATAGACAATGTCGTAATGCGCCCCGGTGTATTCCTCGTTGCCCACCGCGCGCAGCCACTTGTAATTGAACGTCTTCGCCGGCTCCCCGAACAATCCGCCGAACAACTCGAATAGTTCCGGCGCCTCCAGCACCCGCGACACCTTCGGGTCGTTCACGATCCCCTTGCGACCCATCATGCCGACGTTCTTCCCCCCCGCCGGCATCACGCCCTCCAGCACCGGCTGCCCCGGCACCAGCGCCTGCTGCGCCGCCAGATGCCGCATGATCGTCGCCCGCGCCTCCATCACCGCGTCCCGATCAATCAACCCTCGCAAGAACAAAAATCCGTCACGGTCCAGCCGCGCCCCCAACGCCCCCGCGTCATGCAGCACATCATTGCTGTCGCGCAACTCCGTCAACTGCTCGCTCGGAAACTCCATCTCACGATGACCAAATCGAACCTTCATGGCACATCTCCTGCCGCTCGCGGCTCCAAGCACGGGATGACGCCCCGTCTTCGGGGCGACAGACCGTGGCTGATGTTGATGTTGTCCTTCACACTTGAGGCACTCCCATTCTCCCCCACACCCCGCCCCCAGGCCATAGACGCCCCATCGCAAAACTTGTACGATTTGGCAATCCACGCGGAGCCACCCCCTATGGTTGACGCAACTCGCATCGTCGCACGATATGCCTCGCTTTCCGCACTCGGAGGCATCACCGAAATCGGAATGCGACCCAGCAATCGCGGCATCCCACCCGAAAACATGCGCATTTTCGGCCAGTATGCCCTGGTTTATATCTTCGACGGTGCCGGTCGCTACGCCGATGCGCACGGACTGAATCGCGCCATCGGACCCGGCGATCTCATCTTCGTCTTCCCCGATCTCGCTCACTCCTACGGCCCCATCGAAGGACAAACCTGGAACGAGTTCTTCCTCGTCTTCCAAGGCCCCCTCTTCGACCTCTGGCACACCACAGGCCTCCTCAACGAGCATCAACCCATCCTCCACCTCGAACCCATCGACCACTGGCTCGCACGCTTCGAGTCCGTCCTCTCCGGCTCACGACAGCCCGGATGGTCCCCCCCGCTCCTCGAAGTCACCCGACTCCAGCAAGTCCTCGCCGAAGTCCTCGTCGGCGGGTCCAAATCCGCCATCCCCAACGACGATCTCCGCTGGGCCTCCCGCGCCTGCGCCCTGCTCGAAGCCGATCTGTCCCCCTCCGTCGAGCTGCATCGCATCGCCGATCAACTCAAAATCAACTACGAATCCTTCCGCCGCCGATTCACCCAGATCGTCGGCCTGCCCCCCGCTCGCTACCGCGCTTCACGCCTCATCGACCGCGCCTGCGAACTGATGCAAACCTCCGACATGTCCGACAAACAAATCGCCTACTCGCTCGGCTTCTGCGACGAGTTCCACTTCTCCCGACGCTTCAAACAAATCCTCGGCTCCAGCCCCCGCAACTACCGCGCCACCCTGCCACGCACCTCATAAAACACCCCGCCACACAATTGCTCCAAGCACGGGATGACGCCGTCCTCGGCGGCAGACCGTGGTCGATCCGCGTAAACTATTCCCATGTCCCTCACCCTCACACTCCTGGGCACAGGCACCAGCGCCGGCGTTCCCATGATCGCCTGCACCTGTCCCGTCTGCACTTCCACCGACCCGCGCGACCGCCGTGACCGCTCCGCCGCCATGTTTGAGTGGAACGACAAACGAATCCTCATCGACACCTCCCCCGACCTGCGCTGGCAGTTGATCCGCCACCACGTCATGCGCATCGACGGCGTGCTCTACACCCACAACCACGCCGACCACGTCTTCGGCATCGACGACCTCCGCCGATTCAACGCCGTCCAAAAACAACCCATCGACCTCTTCGGCGAACCCTCCGTCATCGACTGGCTCCGTCGCACCTATCCCTACATCTTCGAGCCGCACAAAAACGTCAATCAATCCTTCGTCCCCACCTTGATCCCCCAACCCATCGAACCCGGCGAACCGTTCACCGTCGCCGGTCGCTCGTTCCTGCCGCTGCGTCTCATGCACGGCCGGCTCCCCATCCTCGGCTTCCGCGCCGCCGACGTCGCCTACTGCACCGACGTCTCCAGCATCCCCCCGCAAACCTATCCCCTGCTCGCCAATCTCGACATCCTCGTCATCGATGGCCTGCGCCACCGACACCACCCCACACACCTGACCATCCGGCAAGCCATCCAGATCATCGAGGAACTCAAGCCCAAACGCGCCTACCTCACCCACATCGCCCACGACATCAAACACAGCGAAGTGGATCCAACGCTCCCCGAAAACATCCACCTCGCCTACGACGGGTTAACGCTCGAAAGCGACGACCCGGCATGATGAACCCCGGAACTTCCGGGGGTTCCGGGGGTTCCGGGGATCGGCCCGCCCGCTTCAGCGGGCGGGGAGTGTTCCGCACCTTCGCGGTTCTGATCTTCGTGACGCCCATCGTGGGACTCACCGGCACACTGTACGATGTCATTCGTTACATCCATGCCATTCCTTGGCCGCCCTGTTCAGCTTGATTAGTTCGAGCACTTTCTCTCAAGCCCATGCAAATAAGCGTTGCGGCAATCACCTTTAGCGATTGGTCGGCCAGGTACTCATTTCAAAACGGAGATATTTTGAAGGAAGTAACGAACAGGGGAGATCATTGACGCCGGTCGCGCTAGATTTCGACGAACTGGATTTCGGGTTCGCGGTAATCGGCCTTGTTGAATGCTTGGATGCCGGTGGCGAACGGCTCGCCCATCTGCTGCCGGGTGGTTGGCACGTTGTAATTGCTCCACGCGCATTGCCCGGCGGCGGCGGCGATGTCGATGGCGATTTGCGCTTCGGGTCGGCTGTATTCCAGCGGGGCGATGGCCTGGTCGAAATGCTGAATCAGGTTTTTCGCGTTCTCGAAGCAGCCGGACTTTTCGACCCACGTCGCCCCCGGAAGCACGATGTCGGCTTTGGGCGCGAGTTTGACCGGCAGCGTGTCGATGAGGATGAGTGTTTTGCCGCCCCCGGAAACGGCATCGAGCAGATCGTCGGGCACCCAGCAGTTGGGGTAGTTGCCGGTGATGACGAGAACGTCGGCGTTTTTGAATTGCTGGATCAGCGACGCTGCGTCATGCACCTGACCACCGTTGGCGGCGAGGGACAGGGCGCGATGCACGCCGCGCGCGTTGGGGGCTTTCTCGGCGTGGATCGTGTAGCCGCCCCTGAAGGTTTGATCTTCGCCGATGAACGGCACGGGGCCGACGCCGAGCGCCGCCTGCGCATCGAACCCCCGCATGGTTTTCGCCAGCAGATAGGCGTCTTCACAGCTCAGCATCGGGCTGGCCATGAAGGCGATTTTTTTGCCCTTGAGTTTTGCGACCGTCGCGGCGACGGCGTCTTTCCAGTTGGCTTCCATCGCTGCACCGTTGACTTTCACCAGCGGCATTCGCAGGCGATTGTCGCAATGCACGAAGTTCCAGCCGTGGCGGATTTCATCGCTGGTCCACCACTGGTTCACCTGGGCGTTGTAGCGCGGCTTGACGCGCCAGACTCTGCCTTCGTTGTGGTCGATGAACAGGTTGTCGCCGCTCGCGGTGATGCCGTCGATGCTGGGCGTGCTGGTCAGGAACCACACACGCTGCTCGAAGAGGAACTCCTTGTCGAGCAGCGCGCCGACGGGGCAAAGATCGACGACGCAGCCGGAGAGCGGGTTGTCGAGGGGTTTGCCGGGGAAGACGTCGATTTCCTCACGGTTGCCGCGTCCGACCACGCCGAGCTCCGATGTGCCGGTGATTTCACGGGTGAAACGGACGCATCGGGTACACATGATGCAGCGGTCGGAATAGAGCAGGACGTGGGGGCCGATGTCTTTTTTCGGCTGCTTGATTTTGTCTTCTTCAAAACGCGAGTAGCCGCGCCCGTAGCGATAGCTGTAATCCTGCAAATAACATTCACCGGCCTGGTCGCAGACCGGGCAGTCCAGCGGATGGTTGATGAGCAGGTCTTCCATTACCTGCTTCTGATTGTCGCGGGCCTTGTCGGTTTGGGTGAACACTTCGGAGCCATCGACGGCGGGCGTCTGACAGGTGGGCATCAGCTTGGGGATCAGCGTCGGCTTGTTGTTGTTCCGCGGGTCGGGCTGCGCGACCTCGGCGAGGCAGATGCGGCAGCTTGCGACGACGCTGAGTCCGTCGTGATAACAGTATTGCGGGATTTCCACGCCGTTTTCGTTGGCGACCTGGAGAATGGTTTTCCTGCCTTCAAAGTGACATGATTTACCGTTGATTTTAATGCGGGGCATGGTTCACCAAATGGGGTTACGAGGAACGGAAATAGTATCGAAAATCAGAGGAACAATCCACCCCCGGTCCCGGAACCAAGGCAACGGGTCTGCCCAATTTTTCAGGGCCGACAGGAAATGACGAATGACGAAACTCGAATGACGAATGAAATCCCAAATTTCAAACACCAATCCGATGAACGCACCGGATTCTTGAAACATTGGAATTTGGAACTTGATTCGTCATTCGGACTTCGTCATTCGTCATTCGACCTCCAACCAACTTAAGTCACGGCGGCCCCGCCCCCTGGCCCCCTCCCGGATCATTGGGCAGCCCCACGGCAACCGCATCTCCTTTTATTCACTACAACGGGCCACGGATTAACACGGATAGGATTTTTTGAAACAAGGCCATCCGCGTTTATCTGTGTTTATCTGTGGCTCAATCCTCCCGGAAAAAGAACCCCGGTTCCGTGAGGAGGGCGGGGTTCTGTATCGGCGTCGCGGATCGAAGCGGATCAACCCAGTTCCTTGATCGCGGTCACCAGGTCCATGACGGCCTTCTTGCCGTCGGCGAAATACATCAGCGTGTTGTCGAGGGCGAACAGCGGATTGGGGATGCCCGCGAAACCCGGACTGAGCGAACGTTTGATGACGACGACCGTGCGGGCCTTATCGACATCGATGATGGGCATACCGGCGATGGCGGAGTTTTCGTTGCGGGCGTCGGGGTTCACCACGTCGTTGGCGCCGAGCACGATGGCGACGTCGATCTGCGACATCTGGGGATTGATGGCGTCCATTTCGACGAGCTTGTCGTAGGGGATATCGACCTCGGCCAGCAGCACGTTCATATGGCCGGGCATACGACCGGCGACGGGGTGGATGGCGAACTCGACATTGACGCCGCGTTCCTGAAGGATGTTGTAAAGATCGCGCGTGGCGTGCTGTGCCTGTGCGACGGCCATGCCGTAGCCGGGCACGATGACGACGCGCTGGACGCCGTCGAGCAACATGGCGATTTCATCGGGGCTGACGGATTTGATTTTGCCGGCGTAGATGTCGTCGGCGTTGGCGGCGGTGGAGACGTCGATCTTTCCGAAGATGACGTTGGCCAGCGAACGGTTCATCGCCTTGCACATGATGGCGGTGAGGATGATGCCGGACGCGCCGACCAGCGCGCCGGCGATGATGAGCATGTTGTTGTTGAGGACGAAGCCGGTGGCGCAGCCGGCCATGCCGGAGTAGCTGTTGAGCAGGGAGATGACGACGGGCATATCGGCCCCGCCGATGGGGCAGGTGAGGGTGACGCCGAGGACCGCGGCGCAGATGGCCAAAGGCAGATAGAACCACGCGCCGTATTCGGGCATGATGACGATGGCGGCGCACAAGCCGACGCAAACGAAGGTGAGCAGCGCGTTGAATGCCTTGTGCAAGGGCAAGGCCCAGGGCTTTTTGAAGGCCTTGATTTCCTGGAGTTTGGCGTAGGCGACCAGGGAGCCGGTGAACGTGACGGCGCCGATGAGACCGGCCAGTCCGATGGAGACCAGTTCCTGAATGCCGGGGGTCAGCGACCATATGCCGCCGGCGGATTGCGCCAGTGCCATGCCCCGGGCAACGGCCTGTTGCACGGGCTGGAGCGTGGCGGGATCGACGCCTGGCGCGGCGGCGATGGCGTCGAAGGCGCGAGCGTGAATGTGATTGGCCTCGAAAATTTCAGCCCAGGCGACCAGCAGCGACGCCAGCCCGCCGAAGCCGTTGAAGATGGCGACCATCTGGGGCATGGAAGTCATGGGAACGACCTTGGCCCAGATCACGCCGATGACGGAGCCGACGACCAGGCCGGCGATGACGACGGACCAGCCGGTGACGCCGGTGACGATCAAGCCGCCGGTCAACGTATCTTTCATCAGGACGGTGACGACGATGGCGATGAGCATGGCCGCGGCACTGATGAGGTTGCCCCTTCGCGCGGTGCGCGGATGGGTCATGCCCTTGATGCCGTAGATGAACATCACGGAAGCGATGAGGTACGCCAGGTCAATGAGCCAGGAAGGCATGGTGTTTTAGCCCTTTTTCTTGAACATTCCGAGCATGCGGTCGGTGACGAGATACCCGCCGACGACGTTGATCGTCGCGGCGACGATGGCGATGAAGCCGAACACGGTGGTCAGTACGGCGGATTCGGAACCGGCGGCGATCAGCGCGCCGACGATGGTGATGCCCGAAATCGCGTTCGAGCCGCTCATCAGCGGCGTGTGCAGCGTGGGCGGAACCTTGGTGATCAGATCGGCGCCGTACATCGTCGCCAGGATAAAGATCGTGAACAGCGCGATGAACGAACCACCGGACGTTTGGGCGAGAATGAGGGGGAATATGTGCATCGTTGCGACCTTTCGTAATCGAAGTATGCGGATTAATGACGAATGACGAAATCCGAATGACGAATCAATGACGAATGCCCAATGACGAATGTCGAAACGGAAGAAACTCGGCGAGGCGCGGTTCTATTTTGAACATTGTCATTTGGAGTTTCATTCGTCATTCGGATTTCGTCATTCGTCATTTCTTCACGCTCCCATCGCCTGTTTCACGCGCTCATGCACGACCTGCCCGTCCCTGGTGACCAGCACACCCCTGGTGATCTCGTCTTCGAGATTCCACTGGATTTCCTGGGTCTTGCCGATCAGGTGTTGAATGAGCTTCACGACGTTGCCGGCGTACATGGTGCTGGCGTCGTAGGCCACGTCGCTGGCGATGTGCAGATGGCCGACGAGGGTGACGCCGTGCTTGACGACGGTTTTGCCGGGTTCGGTCAGTTCGCAGTTGCCGCCGCGCTCCGCCGCCATATCAACGATGACGCTGCGGGGCGCCATGCGTTTGACCATGTCTTCGGTGATGAGTTTGGGCGCGGGCCGACCGGGAATCAACGCCGTGGTGATGACCACATCGGAATCCGCGACGACATCGGCGACCAGCGCTTTCTGTTTGGCCTGTTGTTCGGGGGTGAGTTCCTTGGCGTAGCCGCCTTCGCCCTCAGCCATCGCTTCGGGGACCATGACGAACTTGCCGCCGAGCGATTCGACCTGTTCCTTGGTGGCCGGACGAACGTCGGTGGCGCTGACCGCCGCGCCCAGTCGCTTGGCCGTGGCGATCGCCTGCAAACCGGCGACACCGGCGCCGATGATGAACACCTTGGCGGGTTTCAATGTCCCGGCGGCGGTCATCATCATCGGAAAAATCTTCGGCAGATGGTCCTGCCCGATCAACACCGCCCGATACCCCGCCAGGTTCGCCTGACTGGACAGCGCGTCCATCGCCTGGGCGCGGGTGGTGCGGGGAATCAGCTCCATCGCCAGCAGCGACACGCCCCTGGCCGCCATCGCCTTGGTTTGTTCATGCGCCAGCAGCGGCTCGGCGTGGCCGATCACGACCTGACCGGCTTTCATATGCTGAAGGTCGTCGAAGCCGCGGTCGGGGTTCGCGCCATAGGCGCGCACCTGCACCAGCACGTCGGCTTGTTGAATCAGTTGGGCGCGATCCGCCACGACCGTCGCGCCTTTGGCCTGGTATTCGCTGTCGGGGAATCCCGCCTCGTCACCGGCGCCGGCTTGGACCTGAATCTTCAGGCCGGCTTTAATCAGCGGCGTCAAGGACGCCGGGGTGAGAGCGACGCGACGTTCGCCGTCGCACGTTTCTCGGCAAATGCCCACAATCATGGGTACACCTCGTACAAGGTCGCGGTTTTCACAATGTCTTCCATCGCTTCCAATCCAGACCTGATGGACAGCGAAGTCGCAGATAATACAGATGAATGTATCCGAAATCAAGGGCGAGCGGAGAATGGGGTTTTGTCCTGATCGCACCCACCGAATCGCCGGAAAGCGGATGTCGAAACCCGAAACTCAAAACAGCCCGGCAATCTTCCTTTCAAGTTTCGGGTTCGGGTTTGCTCACTTCCCCGCCGACGCCCGACGTTTGCGGAACCTGCCCAGGCGGATCGGGCCTCATTTCCCCTCATCGCCCGTCGCCTTTCGCTTCTCGTCGTCTTCCAGCACGGCGCGGGTCGCCGCCGCGAAGGCGTTGATCGTCATGTCTCCGCTGCGAAGGCCGGCGTTCAATATCGGATCATCGACCTTATGCACCTGCGTGGCCAGCATCGTCAACTGCACCAGCGGGTGAGGGGTCTGCGCCGCGGCGGACAGCACGTCGGCCAGTGGTTTGACCACCGTGTCATTCGGCGGGATCAGCGACACGAGGTATGCCTGTTGCACCGGCGAATAACCGGGGAACGCGGCAACCAACGCCCGCGTGATGTCGTCATCGGGGCGGGGGAAATTCATTTCCCCCGCCGGCTCGGACAGCACGGCGACGAGCATGGCCATCGCACGCATCGCCGCGGCCGGATCGGAACTGCCCAGTTCGATGATTTTCTGTTGGACGGCCTGCTGGGTGATCGGCACATTGCGGCGGACCAGATCGCGCAGGAACGCGGTGGAGCCGAGCATCCCCGGCGCGAACGCCCCGCCGGAGGCGACGGTCGGATTGAGGATCGCCAGTTCGCCGATCTGCACCCTGGCCCACGGCGAATCGGTCAGCAGCATGCCCAGGTCCGCGCTGTCCAATCGCACGGGGATCGACAGCGACCGCAACGGCTCGATCCGCAACCGGCGGGACACATCCATCACCATCGGCGACAACGGAGACGCCGGCCGCAAATTCACCGACACCGACGGCGAAAGGAACAGCCGCGTCGGTATCGAACCGTCCGGCCCCATCGACAACGGATAAGTGTTGACATTGCGAAGTTCCAGCACGGCGGTGATTGGCTGACCGAAGTCGTACCGCATCATCGGACAGACCCATCGCACCTGCACGAAGCTCATCGGATCGGCGGCCATCTGTCGCAGCGCGGGGGGCACGGCGGCGAACACGGCGGCCACCTGCCGCGCCTCGGCCGGAGCGGGCAGGGGCAGGGACATGCGGCGAAGCTGCGCCGCGGCGGTCATGCCGAATATGTCCGTCGGCGATTGAAGCACGACCTGACGCAGATGTTGGATCGCCCGATCCTTCGCATCGGACTGCGCCAGTTCGGCCATCGCCAGACCGAGCGCCGCGCGCGGATCGGCGTCCGCCAGGGGCGTGAGCAGTTGCGTGGCGATGTCGAGTTGGCCGGTGCGCATCGCCAGCCAGCCGCGCATCAGCGGCAGTTGAAGGTTCGCCGCATCGGGCTGCGTCGCCAGTTTGTCGAGCAGCGCGGCGGTCTGATCGGTGTTCTGATCGCAGAGGAGCTGCGCCCAGACCTGTGCGACGGCGGGGGCAATGAATTGCCCCCGCCCCAGTTCGGCGTTCAATCGGTCGTCCAGCCGCTTGAACGCGACGGACAGATCGGCGGAGGTTCCGTTGTTGGCCAGGATCGCCGCCCGCAGCATCAACGAGTCAAGCGGAGGCCAGTCCGGGTTCGCGGGAGGGGGTGCCTTGTCGGACTTCGCTTCCGGGGGCGGGGGCGATGAATCGCCCCCGCCTTTGGGGGCGGGGACCGGGGGCGGGTCGAGTTGTGCCAGCAGCGATATCGCATCGCTTCCGCGACCGGCCCCCCACAACGCCAGCGCCCATTCGTGCAGCAGCGAGATCGAGCCGGTGCGACGGTTGGCGGTGTCGATCCGCGCCGCGCCGGCGAACCAATCGGCGGCATCGTTGTATTGCGCCATCGACATGAGCATCTGCCCGATGGCCGCATGAGCGCGACCGTCGGCCGGGTCGGCCTGGAAGAGCGTCAACATCGCCGCGGCCCGCTCCTGGGCCGTGCTTTTTTCACTGGCGCTGAGTACCCGCAACGATTCGGCGGCCGCCTGTTTGTTCGTCGAATCCAACTGAAGCGCCATCGTCAGCAGGCGACCGTATTCGCCGGGCTGCCCCAGTTCGGCCGCGAGAATCGCCGCCCGCAGCGCCACGCGACTGCGCAGCGGAGCGCTGAAATGTTCGGCCGCCGGTCCTTCGGTGATTTTCAACAGGTACGCCAGTCGCAGATCGGCGGTCTGCATTTTTGCCGTGAGCAGGTCGATCAGCCGCAGTTGTGCCGCGTCGTCGGCCGGCGCCAGCCGCATGTATTGTTTGAGCGCGTCGATCTGCGCGTCGCGGTCGTCGCAAAGCGACTGCGCCTCGGCGGTCAGCAGCCATCGCTCGGCGTCCGTGCCGTCCAAAGCGTTGGCCTGTTCGAGCAACAGGCGCGCCTGCGTGATGCGGGCCGGTTGGGGCTGGGCCTGGTCCGCAGACACCAGCGCCCGCCGCGCCAGCATCGTCAGCCGGTGCGCCAACATCCGCGACGCGGTGGGATACGACGCGGCGTCCGGCGGGGTTCCTGGAGCATCCGGGGTTCCGGGGGCATCCGGAGGGACGGCCTGTGCCGGCGCGATGCCCGTCGCCATCGCGATCAGCAGCAGCATTATGAACGCGGTCGATCGATTGGTTTTCACTGACAGACCCTTCACTTGGATTGCCCATCCGCTTCAATAGCCAATCGGCAATCGCAAACCATAAACTCCAGCCCGAAAAGCGGCAACCGCGCGACCGGCGGTTTGAATTGACCTGCCGACGCACTGCGACTAGCATAGCTGTTCTAGTCGCCGCCGGCTTTTCGGGGGTCCGTAACGAACCTTCCCCGACCCGCGGCCGGCACCATGATGGAGTCAGCACCCGTGGCCAAAAAGAAGACCACCCCCCAACGCAAAACCACCCGTCGCGCCCCGGCGCCGGCCTCGAAATCCAAGACGCCCGCCCCCCCAAAGCCGGTCGCCAAGGGCACCAAGGTCGCCAGGAAACCGACCCCCAAGCCCGCCCCCAAGGCCAAGCCCCCGGTCGTCAGCGACAAACCCGTCAAGATCGGCAAGACCAAAATGTCCAAGCAGGAGTTGCTCCACTATCGCACGCTGCTGTTGGTCAAACGTGCCGAACTGGTCGGCGATATCGACGGCATGGCCGATTCCGCCCTCCGCGGAAAAGATACGTCCAATCTCTCCACCATGCCCCTCCATATGGCCGACGTCGGCTCCGACAACTATGACCAGGACCTCATGCTCGGCCTGATGGAATCCGAACGCAAACTCCTCCGCGAAATCGACGAGGCCCTGAATCGCATCGCCGACGGAACGTTCGGCATCTGCCAGGCCACCGGCAAACCCATCAACAAAGCCCGCCTCGAAGCCAAGCCCTGGGCCAAATACTGCATCGAAGCCGCCCGCGAATTCGAACGCAACGGCAACGGCAACGGTAATGGCAATGGCAATGGACGGTGAGGCACATCGCAATGCCTAATGACGAATGTCGAATGACGAAGGAATGACGAAGGAATGACGAAGGAATGACGAATGTCGAATGACGAATGTCCAAACGCGGAGTTCTCATTGTTTCGTCATTCGTCATTCGTCATTCTTACTCCGCCGATCGGCAATCCCGGACGATCCCGGTAAGACGCCCTCATGCCTCAATCCCCCCCCACCCCCGACTCCCCCGACTCACCCGGCTCCCCGCCCCTCTACCGCTTTCCCCGGCGCATCATTTTGCTCCTCGCCCTCGCCGCCGCTCTCCTCGCCGGCGACCTGTTCCTTAAACAGTGGGCCTTCGCCAACGTCCGCGATATCCGCACCGTCATTCCCAACGTCCTTGATCTCCGTCTGACCCTGAACCGGGGAGCCGTGTTCGGCATCGGACAGGGCTACGTCTTCGTCTTCGTCATCATCACCTTCATCGCCGTCGCCCTCATCGGCTACGCCCTGCTCGCCAGTCGCCGCCGGCAATCGGTCTTCCAACTCGCCCTCATGCTCGTCCTCGCCGGCGCGCTGGGCAATCTCCACGACCGCATCATGCTCCATGAGCATGCCGTCCGCGACATGCTCCTCATCTTCCCCAACTCCCACCTCCCGTTCGGCTGGCACTGGCCCGGCGGACGCACCGAACTCTACCCCTGGATTTTCAACCTCGCCGACGTCTATCTCAACATCGGCATCGGAACGCTGATCGTCAGATCACTGTTCTTCGCCGGAAGACAGAGGGATTAGGGCGAGGGGCGAGGGACTGGGGACGAGGGATCGGCGCATCTTCTTCTTCCCCAGCCCCCAGCCCCCAGCCCCTACAGCCCCTAATCCCTAACCCCTCTTCCCTCCTTCCCCTCCCCCTATAATTCCCTCATGCCCCCCTTCCCCGAACGCCTCCAGCAACTGGCCGCCAAGGCGCACGCCCTGCCCAAAGTGCCCGGCGTCTATCTGATGAAAGACGACCGCGGCATCGTCCTCTACGTCGGCAAAGCACTCGTCCTCCCCAGCCGCGTCTCATCCTACTTCCAACCGTCCACCTACTTCGCAACCAACACTTCCGCGGGCGGTGCGCTCGGCCCCAAAAAGCAGCCGATGCTCGACCTCATCGCCGACTTCGACATCATCCCCTGCGACGGTGAATGGGAAGCGCTCCTCACCGAAAACCGTCTCATCAAAGACCTCCATCCCCGCTTCAACGCCCGCCTCACCGACGACAAAACCTTCCCCTACCTCGTCATCACCACCCGCGAAGATTTTCCCGGCATCTACATCACACGCGATCTGTCCGATGAAAACTTCCGGGGGCGGGGACGGGGCGCCAAAATCCTTGGCCCGTTCACCAGCGTGTATGCCCTGCGTCATTCCATCAATCTCCTTCAAAAAGTTTTTCGCTTCCGTACCTGTGAATTGGAAATCGACGCCGACGATCCGAAACTGCGATTCTTCCGCCCCTGCATTCTTCACGCCATCAAACGATGCTCCGCCCCCTGCGCCGCCCGCATCGACAAAGCCGCCTACCGCGCCGACATCGACCGTTTCATACGGTTCATCGAATCCAAACGATCCGTCATGCTTCGTCAGATGCGGGATGAGATGGCCGACGCCTCGAAGCAACTTCAATTTGAAAAAGCAGCCGCGTTGCGCGATCAGATTCACGCCATCGAACAACTGGATCAGCGGGGCAAACGCTCGGCCAACTGGCAACCCGAAACCGAAGCCGCCTACGTGGACCCCCGCAAGGGTTTGGCCGCGATAGCGAAAGCGCTCGGCGTGGATCGCCAGCTCCGTTCCATCGAATGTTTCGACATCGCCCATTTGCAGGGCGAGCAGACCGTCGCCTCGAAAGTCTGCTTCATGGACGGCCGGCCCATGAAAAACGCCTACCGACGCTATCGCATCACCACCGCCGCCAACGATGATTTCGCCTCCATGCGCGAAGCCGTCAGCCGCGCTTATCGTGACGCCGGCGCCGGCACCGGCGTGTACCCCGACCTGATCCTCATCGACGGCGGCCCCGCGCAGCTCTCCGCCGCGATCCAATCCATCGCAGACTATGCCCATCAACCCCCGCTCATCATTGCCCTGGCCAAAAAAAAAGAAGAAATCCACCGCCCCGGCGACCCGATCCCCCTGAAACTTTCCCGCCACAACCTCGGCCTCAAACTCATCCAGTCCGTCCGTGACGAAGCCCACCGCTTCGCCCAACACTACCACCACCTGTTACGCAAAAAGAAAACCCTCGATCAATAACCCCAAGCCACCGGGATGCGCGATGTGAAGACGCCGGATCGACCGAAGACGATTGTTTCAGGAAGGACAAGCCCCCCAGGACCGCCCCCCCGCCAACGAACACAGGGACGCCCCTTGAGAAGCAACCCCCCGCCGCGTCTAGGGGGGACACGCCTTGACTTCTCGCTTCATATAGGTGCAGCCCGCGACGGATGATTGTAATTTTTTATCCTGTTATTCGCGATTTCATGTCACGTGTGCTTGTGCCGCGATGACGGGCGGCGTCGCAATAAAAGACGCCGAACCTTGGAGGGCTTCGGCGTCAATTGCCCCGCTATCGAACGGGGCAGGTCTGGCGTGAAATGAAAATGTTACGGCTGCGCGGGGGCGGGAACCGCCAGCGTCCGGCCCGACACGCTGGTCTCGAACGCCAGGCGAAACGACTCGGCCGCGTGTTCCCAATCCTTGTCGTGCTGATACACCAGCCCCAGCGCGTAATGCACCTCAGCCGGTTCGGGGTTCAGCGCCAGCGCTTCGCTCAATAACTGTTTCGCGTCGCCCCACTGACTCAACGCGACCATCGCCCGGCCCTTCAATGCATTGACGCGCCAACCCGCCACTGTTTTTTCGTCCACGTTTCGCAGTGTTTTCATCGCTTCCGCCGGCCGGCCGACGGCGATGTCCAGCCGCGCCATCGCCAACAGCAGCAATGCGGATCGGGGTTCTTTCTCCAGCCCCTTGGTGATCTCGGTACGGGCTTCGCCGTAATCGCCTTTCTCCATCAATCGCTGCGCCAGTTGGAGGTGGCGATTGGCGATGTCGCCGTCGGTGCTGCCGACGACGCCGCGGTCGGCCAGTCGTTGTCTGAGCGTCGCCTCGTCGATTTTGCCGGATGCGAAGTCGATGTAAGCCGCCATGTCTTTGCTGTACGACGCGGGACATCCGCCGATGTGCGCGATGAGTTTGCCGTCACCGGCGATCACCAGCGTGGTCGGCCAGACGCGCACAAGCATCCGACCCGACGCGTCGTATTTCGGATCGACGACCATCGGCAGCGTCCACCGGGTCTGTTCAACCAGCGTCGGTGCGAACGCCCCCGCCTGTTCGCCGCTGATGATCGCGGCGATCCGCGCATCGCTCCGACCGGCCAGTACCTGTTGCGCGTAACCCATCGCGTGTTTGCTGTGGTCCTGGTCGGCCATGACGAACAACAGCACCGTGACGCGACCGGCGAGGGGCACGGCGAACGGTTGGCCGGTGGTATCCTGCGCGGCCCAGGTGATCGTTTTCGGCGCAAGTTCCTGCGCGATGAGCGAGCATGTCAGGCCGAGCGTCAGCAGCATGGATGCGAGAAATGTACGGCAAATCATGGCTTGGGTACCTCCGTGGAAGAAGGAGCGGGCGCTGGGGCGGCAGCCGCATCTGGTTTCGTTTCGCGGGCCGGGGCTGATTCCGGGGGCGGGGGGGCGTTGTAATCAACGGGGTGATCGCGGTCGTAATTCAGCGGCTTGTGGCAGCCGGGCGAGCAGCTTCCGCCGGTCTTGACGGGCGTGTAGCTGATCGGCAGCGTCCAATTGCCGTAAGGCACCGATTCGCGGATGTGCATCGACTGCGTGCTGGCGTGGGTACTGTGACAAGCGCGGCAGGTTCGGCCCCGTGATTCCTTCTCAACATGCACATAATGAAGGTTCCGCGAGCCGTTGCGGAAACCGGTGAGTGAACGGGTGTCTTTTTGCGTCGCCAGGTCTTTGCTGTGACAGGTGAAGCACAGGCCGTAGTCATCGACCTTGAACGATGCGTAGAACTGTTCGGGGTAGGGCTTGGCCAGCAGGCGTGACACGTCCGAGCCGTGGACGTTGTGACATCCGCCGCAACCGCCTTCTTTCAACGGGCCGTGCAGGTACATGCCCGGCTGGGTGATCTCCGCCGCCGAATGCACGACTTTGCCGCCGGACTGCGTGATGTCCTTGTCGTGGCACTTCATGCAAATGGTGATCGGCTGATCTTTCAGCAGTTTCGACAGGTTGCCGCCGTGCGCCGTGTGACAGTTGACGCAGGCCCGCCCCTCGGTCACGGCCGAGTGCTTGTATTTCGCATCGAACGCGGCTTTGCCGATGTCCTTGTGGCAACGGGTGCAAAGCTGAAGCGGTGCCGCCTTCAACACCGGCGCGTTGTCGCCGGCGTGCGGATCGTGGCATTGGATGCAGTCGCCGTCCGTCACCGGCTTGTGCGCGAATTGAACATGCTTGAGCTGGTCGCCCATTTCCGTGTGGCAGGTGAGACACAACTGGTTCGCGGGTTTGACCAGCAGGTGATCGTTGGCCGACAGATGCGGCTGGTGGCACGCGCCGCATGCGCCGGCGGCCACCGGACCGTGTATCGACTTGTGATCTTTGGTCATGTCCTGGTGGCACGTCTTGCAAAGATCGCCCATCGACTTGGCGCGAAGCAGATTCCGGTCGAACCCGCCGTGCGGGTCGTGGCAACTCTGACACTGCCCGGCGGCCAGCGGCTTATGCACGACCTTCGCCCCGGAGGTATCCATCTGATGACAGAACGCGCAAAGTTTGTCGGGGCTGCGCAACAGCGTGAACTTGTGCGTCTTGGCGTCGGTGAGCGTGTGGCAGGCGTCGCAGGCGTTGACGTTCACCGGGCCGTGTACCTGCGGATGTTTTTTCACACCCGCGTGGCAATCGGCGGTGACGCAGTCCTTCATGGCCACCACGGTGGTCGGTTTTGTCACGGCGGATGCGATGGGAACTGCGGGAACCGCGGGTCGGGCGGCGGGCGCGGCATCGCCGGCGAACGCCGGCGATCCGATCGCCGCGAGCATCGCAATGGACAGCAACATCACATATCGTTTCATGGTGTACCCGCTTTCGGCACAGGGTTCAAATCGCGCTTGTACGTTTTGGGTTCATGGCAGCCGGGCGAGCAACTGCCGCCGCCGGATGCTTTTTGGAACTTGATCGGCATGGCCCACTGGCCGCCCTCGAACGGCACGCTGGTGGCGATGTGGTTCGGCAGATCGCTGCCATGAATGTCGTGACAGGTCTTGCAGGTTCGGCCTTTCTCCGCCCGATGCACATGCACGTAATGAAGGTTCGCGTCCCCGTTGCGGAAGCCCGTGAGATTGACGGTTTTTTCTTCAAGCACCAAATCTTTGTTGTGACAGGTGAAGCAGAGCGCGTAATTTTGAAGATCGAATTTCGCGTAAAAAGTTTTGGGGAAGGTTTGGACGAGCAATCGTTCGTGGCCGGCGCCGTGGACGTTGTGGCAGGCGGTGCAGTCGCCGGACCGCACCGGGCCGTGAAGGAACTTTTGATTCAGCGTGGGGCGCATGTCGGGAATGGTGTGGCCGTCGTGCGCCGGCAGCGGTTTGTCGTGGCAGGTCATGCAGAGTTTGTCGGCCCGCTGCTTCAGCAGGTGCGGCTGAGGCGAGGCGTGGGCGTCGTGACAGTTGGCGCAACCATCGGCGATCACCAGCGCATCGTGCGAAACAGTCGCGTTTTCAACGGTCTTCGCCATGTCCTCGTGACACGACAGACAGGTGGCGTCGATGGGCTTGCGAAGTTCATATGGATTGTCGGAAGTGTGCGGATCGTGACAAGTGGTGCATTGATCTTTGGCCGGGGCGTGGACGAAGGGTGAATCGGCGATGGCCCGTTGTTTGTCGGCATGGCAGCCGAAGCAGACCTTGGGTTCATCGCCGCCGCGCAACAGTTTGTTGAAATTGGATTCGTGGGGCTGATGGCAGAGCGTGCATTGCCCGGCTTTGAACGGCTGGTGGGCGTGTTTCCGCCAGGGGATGTCGTGGCACTTGGCGCAGAGTTGTTCGGTGTTGTCAGCGGTGAGCAGGAACTTGGCGCGCGAGGCGTGGGGATTGTGACAGGTGGTGCAGCCGTTGTCGGCGACGGCTTTGTGCTGGTGCGCGGCGGTGTCGGTGACGGTGTGACAATACGTGCAGGTGGCATCTTTTTCGCGTTTGAGCGGATAAGTGTGTCCGCCCTGGTCTTCTTTGTGACAGGCGAAGCAATTTTTCAGCGCGACCGGGCCGTGGATGCGCGAGGCGGTTGCGAAGGAAGCGTGACAGGCGGGAGTGACGCAGGAAGCGTCGGCGGGCAGGGGGCCGGTGGGCTTGGGGTCGGGCGCGACGGGGACGGGCGCGATCGGGCCGGACCCGCCCCCGGAAGTGAAGCGGGTCACGCCGGGAGAAGTGAGCGGAAAACTTTCGGTGGACGCGGCGGGCGCGGCGCCCCTGGTCGGCTCGACGGGCTTGGGTTTGCGACCGCAAGCGATCAGCGCGACGCACAGGCACAACAGCAGCGACGGCGCGATGAAACGGAGCGCGGGATGTGCGGGGCGCGGGGTCATGGGGTGGTTTGCGTGACGATCTTTTCGCAGTTGTCGATGGCGACGTGCAGCAGGGCGGTGGCGTAGGTCATGTTGTGAACGCCGCGACCGATGCGGACCAGTTCGATGTTGTGCCGGGCGTCGTCGAACAGTTGTCGCAGTTGCAGTTGTTTGGGCGCGGGCAGGGCGTCGATGTGCTTGAGCGACTCGGCGGCCCGTTTCGCGGCGGCCTGCGCGTCGGCGAGGTCTTTGTCGATGGCGACTTTCCACTCGGCGAGTTTGTCGTTGTATTGTTCGCCGTGGCACTTGGTACACGCGGCCTGCGCGGCGCGGAAGGTCTGGCCGGACACCAGCGCGATGTCGCCGGCGTGTTCGGGGAAATCGTGACAGGCGATGCAATCGACCTGCGTGCGGAACATGACGCTGGGCGAATCGCTCACGCCGCGCCCGCCGGTGCCGCGATACAGATCGAGCGAACCGCTGTGCAGTTGTTCGTGGCATTGGGCGCAGGAGCCGGCCTGCATGACGACCTGGTTGGCGTTGCCGATGACGCGCTCGGCTCCGGCGGGCGCGCCGGCGGTCAAGCTGTGCGTGATCTGAATGTGGCAACTGGAACATTCGACCTTGTGTTCGTTGACGTGGGCTTGGTGCATGAAGCTAGTTTCGCTGTACCGGGCGATCTGGACCGGCTGATTGTGACAGGTCCAGCAGCCCTGCCTGGGGACCGCGCCGTCACCGCTGATCGCGTCGGAGTGGCAGTTCTGGCACGTCACGCCGCGGTTGATGAAATCGGCGTGGTTGAACAACCCGGTGCTCAGACGAATCTTCTCTTTGGGCGCATCGTGGCACGCGCGGCAGCCGCCGAGCGTCTGATCGTCGCGTCCGTGCTTGAAGCCCTTGAAGTGGCAGAGGAAGCAGGTGTCGAGCGTGACGACGATGTGCTGGCCCTGCACGATTTGCGAGTGGCATGAGACGCAGCGGAGTTGTTTGCCGCGGCGGTCCTGTGTGAGGTGGGGCGTGTGATCGAAGCGGATGGTGATGGTGTCGCCTCGTGAACTTTTGACATCCCAGTTGACCTTGCCTTCGAGCAGGCGGCGTTCGTGGCAGCCGTCACGCATGCAGGCGGCGTCATGGACCTCGGCGTGGGGCTTGGAGCCGTAGGTGTGGGTGATGTATTTGACGGCCTGACTGGAGGCCTGGAACTTTCCGTAGAGGGTGTTGCCGACGCCGGGGTCGAAGTGACATTTGACGCAGGGCACGTCTTTGTGGTTGGAGGTGTGCCAGGCCTGGTAGTAGGGTTCCATGATGTGGCAGGAACGGCAGAAGTCGGGCTGCATGGAATACTCGGCGAAGCCGATGGAGCCGATGACGCCGAACACCGCGCCGAACAGCACCATGCCCCACAACGTCAGGCCCAGAGGGATGCGTTTGCCGTGCCTGCGGCGGATGCCGAGTACGCGCTGCCACTTGGGGCGTTGTGACGCCGCGGGGGGCGGGGATGCGGTCGGTTGATTTTCCTGCGGCTCCATGATCGGCTCCTAAATCGCCTCCAGTCCGGCGAGGATGATGAGGACGGCCATCGCGGTTCCGACGAGCATGGCGAGGATGCCCAGCGCGACGGCGACGTAACGGTACCATCGCGGCGGGAGGGGAACGCGGTATTTTTCGATTTCGCCGGATGCGACCAATCGTTCGTATTCTTCGGGGCGTTCGTGTTTGAACTCTTCTTCCGAAAGCTGGCCGGTGAACATGACGTCATCGACGGGGAACTTTTCGGGTCGGACGTGCGCGTTGAAGAAATGGATGGTGAAGATGAAGACGACGGCGAGCAGGGCCTCGTAGCCGTGAATCAACGTGGCGATGTTGAAGGTCCAGCCGGGCAGGATGTGGGCGGTGGTGGTGGGGAACCAGAGCATCAGGCCGGTGATGCCGATGACGAAGGTGCCGAAGATTTCAGCCCAGTAGTCGAACTTTTCCCAGTAGGTCCAGTGATCGAAGCGGGGCGGGTTTTTGCCGGTGAAGAACCAGCGGAACATGGCCAGACAGTCTTTGGCGTCCTTGGGTTTGGGGACCAGGGAGTTGGGGCCGGTGAGGAACCTGAACAGCGAGACGTGGCGTTGCCTGGCGCGGTGGACGACGCCGGCGATGTGTACGGCGAAGTTGCCGATGAGTATGACGGCGCAGATGCGGTGGATGATGCCGGCGGAGTGGACCCCGCCGAGCATGTCGGCCAGCACGATGGCCCACTGGTGATCGCTGAACAGCAGGGGCATGCCGGTGAGGGTCAGTCCGAAGAAGCTGACGATCATCAGGCCGTGGTTGACGCGATCGACGCGGTTGAAGCGTTTGATGCCGTGGGTTTTGTGCGAGTGTTTGGGTTTGCCGTTTTTCAGGCGTTCGATGTGGGCGCGGATGAACCAGAGGATGGTGTGGACGCCGAAGAAGCTGAACGTGGAGCTTATCACGATGATGAAATAGAGCCAGACGTAATGGAGGAGCGGGAAGTTTTTGGCGCTGTGGAAATCGGCGTGGGGGCGGAACTCGGTGAACATGGCGGTCGCGCCTTCGTGACATTTGGCGCAGGTGTCGATGCGATGGTCGGGGGCGAGGCGCGAGTCGGGATCGTTCGGCGGGAGGATGTCGTGCGAGCCGTGGCAATCGCTGCAACGGGCGGCGCGCATGAAGCCGAGCTTGTTGACCTGGCCGTGGTAGCTGCCGCGATAGGTTTTGTAGAGCGAAGCGCCGTCGGGGTCGTTTTTCAGGGGTTTGTCGTGGCACTTGCCGCATTCGTTCACGATGTCGAGCATGAACAGCGGCGTGTCGGCGGAACTGATGCGATGCGCGGTGTGACAGTCGATGCAGACCGGGGCGTTGGGATCGCCCTGGGCCAGTCGCTGACCGTGAACGGACTTTTCGTAGATTTCGTTGACGCCGACGTGACACCGGCCGCAGGTGTCGGGGACATGGGCGCGGTTGACCGAGGAGTTTTCATTTTTCGCCGGTTCGATGTCATGCGGGCGATGGCAGTCGGCACAGGTGGCGGCGACGACCAGCCCGTTTCGCACCGCCTTGCCGTGGACGCTTTCCAGATAATTGGACACGGTTTGCCGCGGGTTCAGACCGGCGGGCGTCGGCGCGGTGAACTTCGAGTGGCATTCGGCGCAGGTCTTGATGATGTTCAGCGGATAAACCTTCGACCGGCGATCGGCGGGAGGCAGGATGTCGTGCCCGCCGTGGCACGAGGCGCAGGTCGGCGCCAGCGGGTTGTGATCGGCGACGGCTTGCGCGTGGGTGCTTCGGCGATACGCGGCGGCCTCGGCGGTGTGACACCCGCTGGTCGTGCAATCGACCCGGCTCATCTTCTGCGGATGCGGAAGATTTTCCGCGGCGGTGTGGCAACTGACACACGCCAGCGCCGCGTGCGGCCCCTGCCGAAGCGCGCCGGGCGCGATATACAAATCCGGCCTCGCCCCCGGAAGTTCACCCGCCATGTCCGTCTTACTTCCGGGGGCGGGGGCTGGGGTGGGGGCGGCTTGAATCATCGACCGACGCTCGGCGGGGGTCAGGTCGGCGATGTGCGACTGGCCGTGACAGGCGAAGCATCGCCGGTTGGACAGTTCGGCCTTGTCGAGTTCGATCGCATGAGTGATCGGCGTGAGGCACGCAAACGCCAGCACACCGGCAAACCACATCAACCGTAGGGAGTCGGGCATGGGGGCGTATCACCGCGTCAAAAAAATCGCTGCGGCGCCTTGGTACGGGGGTGGGGGTGGGGCGCGGGCCGGCGGCGTGGAAGGTTCCCTGATCGGCCCTGTTCCCACGTCGGCTTGCCATGCGATAAGCATATCCCGTGCCTGACAATGGGCTGTCAGTAAAGGAGTTAGAATGAGATGTCAATGGGTTTTTCTTGCGAATGGGAAAATGTGCTTATGGGGCTTCCCGTAAGCAAGAGGGAGGGGGGAAGGGAGGGAAGGGGAAACTCGAAATCCGAAACTCGAAGCTCGAATCAAACTCGAAGTCCGAAACTCGAAACAAGAGGCGGCCTTCTTTTTCGATTTTCGAGTTTCGGACTTGATTCGAGCTTCGATCTTCGAGCTTCGAGTTTCGTCATTCGCCGCATACAGATCGTAGGCGACTCACGGCACCGAAGGTTTCGCCGAGATCGTCAGATGATTCACCGCCGTCGCCGCCGTCGGCTTGGGCAGAACAATCGTCATCGTCGTGCCCCGACCGGGCGCGCTGTCCACCTCAATCCGCCCGCCCTGCTTGTTCACCAGCGAATAGCTGATCGCCAGTCCCAGCCCCGTGCCCTTGCCCACCGGTTTGGTGGTGAAAAACGGCTCGAAAATGTGGTCTTTGTGTTCCGGCGGGATGCCCGTGCCGTTGTCCGTGATGCTGATGTGGCACTCGTTGCCCACGCATCGCGTTCGCACGATCAGCTTGGGGTTGGTCGCGCTGCCCACCGCGTCGATCGCATTGAGCAACAGGTTAATCAACACCTGCTGCATCGCGTGCGGCTGAATGTGCAACAGACACGGCGTCGGACTGAAGTCCCGCTCGATCAGCACCGCGCGGTGTCGCCGGTCGAATCGCACCATCGCCAGTCCCGTTTCCACCAGATCAATGATCGGCATCATCTCCCAGTGCATGTCGGTCGGATGCGAGAAGTTGGTGAGCTGGCTGAGTATCTGCCGGATGCGGGCGGCCTGTTGACGCAGCGTCGTCAGTTTCTCGCCGGTCATGCGGTCGGGGTGGCGCTCGGCCAGTTGCAACATGCTGTCGATGTTGGCCAGGGGATTGGCGATTTCATGCGCCACGCCCGCCGCCATCTGTCCCATCGCCACCATCTTCTCATGTTGAATCATCGTCTGTTGCTGCAATCGCAGGGTCTTGGCCATCGCGCGGACGCGGTGGTTCTGCGACAACAGCCGCGTGCGATGCCGGCGCAAGCTGCGCATGATGCTGTTGGCCAGATAGACCGTCAGCGCCAGCGTCAGTATCCACCCGGCCATCACCAGACGCGGATACATCTCGACGCCTTCGGTCGGCGGTATTTGTCCGCTGAACCATAGGCAGGCCGTGACCATGATGACGGAGACCGCCGCCCCGGCGTAGGCCGTGTGACGGGGCAATAGCAGACTGGCGAACACCATATGAAAGACGAAAAACCCCATCAGCGGACTGGTCACGCCGCCGGTCCACATCGTCAGCAGCGACAACGCGCCCAGGTCCAGAACGATCTGCCCCCACGACAGCACTGTTCCCCGTCGCCGACCGAACACCGCGTGGCCCAGCAGCGAGCGAAACATCAGGTTGTAAATCAGAATCGCCAGTCCGACGAACAATATGTCCTGGTTCTTCGGGTACCAGTGCATGATCCAGCGATCGGCCAGCGCCCCGGCGATCACCGTCAACCCCGCCAGCCAGCGCAGACGAACAAACCAGCGCAATCGCACCAGCAACATCCGATCCTGGACCTGATCCGACCGAATCATGTCTGCCGATTCTCCGGGATTCTCGCCAAAGTTTCCACCCCCGTCCCCGGAAGGGTTTCCTCCTGTGTTTCGGGCAGGGGTTCCAAACTCGACTGTTCCAAATCCAGCATCTTCACTCCGCCCACATAATCGGTCAGCACGATCCGTCTCACATTCTTCAATGTCTGCACCACCCGGGTCATTCGGCCAAGCGTTTGGTGAATCTGCGTCAGACACGTTTCCATCGCCTGCTTGTCGCCGACCTGCCTGCGAAGCAAACGCAACTGCAAGTCGATCACCGCCGCCGCGTTGTTCAGTTCGTGGTTCAGCGTCAGCGCCACCTGCTGTAACGTCTCGATCTTGCGCTGTTCGTTCTGTTCCAGTTGTGACGCCAGGTGATTGTAGGCCTGCGCCAGTTCGTCGAACTCATCGCGCTGGCTCAGGTCCACGCGGTAGTGGAAATGTTCCATCGCCAGTTCTCGCGTGGCCTCCAGCAGTTTGTCCATCGGCCGGAGGATGATGTTCGCCGACCGCAGCAGCACCAGTATCGAAATGTTGATGACCAGCAGGAAACCCGCCGCGATCGCCACGACGAGCACGCGGAATCGTCCGGTCAGTTCCGCCATTTCGTCCTGTCCGTGCTGATGCGCGAATTGCGCGACCCGCAACATGTCGTCGCGCAGCTGCGCCGCGTCGGTCAGCGCCGCCAGGTTGTGCCGGGCCGCCAGTTCCGGGTCTTCCGTGGTCGCCAGCGTGCCGACCTGCCGCTCGAACTGGTTCAGCCGGTCGCACATGCGCGAATAGACCGGCGCCATCGGTTCGCGGTGAACCACGTAATACCCGCCCAGTTCGCGGTTCAGTTGCCGCATCCGTTGCACCGAGTCGATCAGCGGATCGAGATGGTGCGTCTTGCGGTCTCGCAGTTCATGCAGCGAAATCTCGACGCGCGAAATCATCGAACTCAACTGGTTCGCCAGATCGACGACCTTGTTCGTCTGCGTGTTGATGTGGTTCAGCCCGCCGAATATCGACTGGAGCGACACCAGCGCCGCCACCGCCAGTATCATCAGCAGCACGATCACGCTCGACAGAATGATGAGCAGTTTTCGACGAAGCATGTTCAGTTCCCCGGTGTCAGCGGTTTGGGTGGCGGCCCCGCCACCCCCAGTTGATCCCACGCCGATCCGATCTCGTCCACCATCCGGTACACCGCCTGGTAATCCTCGATCCGGCAGGGCGCGAAACCCTTCGATCCGAACGCCTTCAACGCCGCCCGGCCCCGCTCGTCCTGATCCATCTTCAGCAGCGTTTCCCGCAGCGCCCGCATCTGATCGGCCGGCATGTCGCCGCTGACGATCAGCCCGTTGTCCGGCACCTGGTCGCTGGTCGCCAATCGACGAATCCGCACCTCCGGGTGTTCCGTCAGGTACGCATCCAGCCGCAGGTTTTTCACCGCCCCGGCATCGACGGTTCCCGCGATCACTTCGTTAATCACATCGTCGTGTGTGCCGACCCATCTGAAAATCGGTCGCTTCACATCGGTCAGCATGTCGTTCCGGTGAAACAGGTAAATCGGAAACAGGTTGCCCGCCGTGGTCGTCCGCACCAGCGCGATCGATCGGCCGGCCAGTCCCGCGATATCGCTGATCGGCGAATCATCGCGCACGATGATGACCCCGGCGTAGGTCGATACGCCGTCCGGATGCGCCGGCTTGGCCAACACCACCGTGCCCAGCCGCTCATATGCCAGCACCGCGAGCATCGACCCGACGAACGCGCCTTCGATGTGCTTCTGCGCGAACTCGTCCAGCACGCTCTGGTAGGTGTTCAAACTGACCAGTTCGACGGGGCGATTCAGATGCTCCGCCAGGTCGTCCGCCAGCGACTGGTAACGCTGGCGTTGCGCGAAAATGTTGCGTTCGGGGATCAGCGCCAGTCGCAGCGGGGTGGCGTTCGTCGCCGGGCCGGTTTGGACCGGCGGCGGCCCTTGCCCGTCCGTACCCGACTTGTACGCGGCACAGATGAACATGCCGACCACCACCAGCACCAGCATCGCCGACAGAATGATCGCCGTCATACGCATCGCGGTTTTCCCAGCAGAATCACGTCACCAAACCGGATAACATGATTCAGCATACAAACCGCGGGCCGAAAGATATACCCGCACTTCGACGATGACCGCCGCGATTCGGTTATCACTCGTAAGAAAAAAACGCCCTCCGCATTGCCGCTTGCGGCTTAACACCCGCAAAACCCCTCTAAACGCCTCAAAAACCCCCTGTTCTCCTTTTGGCACGCCGATTGATAGAATCCATCCGGGAGCCACACGCCATGAACCACCCGCACACGATCAACGCCACGAACCCCGCCCCCCCAACGCCGCCGCTGCGACTGCTGTTCTGGGAGACCACCGCCGCGTGCAATCTCGCCTGCGTCCACTGCCGCCGGCTCGATGTCTCGGCCAAACTCTGCAAAGACGATCTGACCACCGAACAGGCGTTGACCATGATTCGCTCCCTGCCGCAAACAGGCCGGCCCATCCTTGTCTTCTCCGGCGGCGAACCGCTCATGCGA
>JBAYVY010000002.1:0-39455 GCA_041674345.1 Phycisphaeraceae bacterium
GAAGAAGGCGACGGAGCAGATCAAGCCGCCGGACGAAGAGCGGCATCGTGACTTCTGGGGCAACATCAAAAAGAACCCCATCGAACCCGGCGAGTTGGTCAACCGCAAAACCTGCCCGTGGTACATGGATGACTTGGAAGAACAATGCGCGAAATTCCGGGGGTTCCTCGCATTCGCATCGGGCGATGGCAAGGGGGCGACCGAACAATGGAACCGCATTCCCAAACTGGATGCGACGAACACCGATGCGGGCGATCTTCGCACGAATCCCAACGATTACCACCGTCTGATGTTCGGGGTTGAACACGGCTACCTCGTCGCCTATCCGCAGGACTTGGCGTTATACGAAGGTCGTCAGAAGTTCGCTGTGTTGCTGGGGGATTTCTATTACATCACGCAGCAATTCGATAAGGCCGTGGAAATCTGCGGGCGATTATTGAAAGCCGACAAAGGCATGGGTCGCCTCAATTCCGCGCAACAGGATTACGTGCATTATCTGTGCGGGGCTTCTCTTTATCGCGGGAAATGGAAAGCGGGAAATGATTCGGTTTCTTTGGCGATCCGCGAGTGGGACAAGATTTTGGAACACCGCGACAAAACATGGTCGGAATCCAGGGTGGCTTACGAAATCGGCCACCTTTCCCGCTACAGCACCAACCCGCAACTTCGTCAGCATGGCGAAGATTTGTTGTTGTCTTTGGCGCGGAGCAAGGATCGCAACGAGTTTGCCTACAAAGCGAAGTTCGCCTTGGCGCTCTCGTGGCGGCGAACCGGGCGTACACAGGAATCTCTTGCGATTCTGAAAACACTGGGTCCGGGGGACGGGGATTACTACGCATTGGCGAAGTATTTGATTGAACATTCGGAAATCAGCGATAACCGATGAATCGAAAGGATAGAAAATATGCGAAATCGATTGAGTACGGGTGTGATGGCGGTGATCTGTTTGGCGGTGTATTGGGCAGGGTCTTTTTCGGTCGCGGCCGAAAACCAGACGGTGACCGCCCGCAACGGATCGGTGGGAGACACCGCCAACGGCCAGGTAAATGCGGGGGGCTGGGATTCGAGTTTCGACGATCATGTCGTTGATGTTCCACCCACCAAGATTCAGATATGGAGCAAGATTTTCAATCCGCCACAGAATTGGGCTTTTAAACCGTTCAATCAAATGGTGCAGGGCCAGAAATCCTTGTATGCGGATGTCGTACCCGGAGAAGCGTCTGGCTATCCGCTGTGGGTTCAGGCCAATGCGGCGGCGGTTCAGGTTAATCGAGTTTTTGATGCGACGGCTGTGAACGCCGGTGTTTTTCCGATGCACGTGGAGGGCAATCTCAAGCCGCCGCCGGGCGGAGGCGGTCCGCAGGATTTCTATTGGGCGGTAAGAGTCGGCACCGTTCAAATCGCCGATGCAAGTAATCATGTGCTGGTTGATAGTCAGACGACCATTGTCGGCAAGAAGATCGTCCTTAAAGGAATCGTCGCGGCGGCGGGAAAAGTCGTGACAGCCCATAAATGGACAATCGGAGGGACAAGGATCAAAGGTTATACGCAAACGATGCAAACCGGAGAACAGACCGAATTGCAGACGGACGATTTGAACAAGGACAACGTGACGTTTTATTGGATCGCCGGCGCCCCGGCAACATCGCGAGTCGAAGTCGAATACGAAGCGACCATCGACGGAACGATCTATTCGGACACGGTACAATACGAAGTGAAACGCCCGACCGCGACACTGACGTCGCAACTTACCTCCCTTACGCCTCGTATTGATCTGCGTGACGGTTTCCTTCTGTTGGGTGTTGCCGAGCCTTTCTTTGAAGGCATAATATGGAGTGCCAGTGTGACAACTACCGAGGGAGGAGCCGGCCAAATCGCATTCACGCAACTGGTCAATACTCTTCGACATAGAACTTTGGATGACGCCTCTTCTACCAAAGAAAAATGGACCAGCGGCGGTACTTACGTATTAGACGGTGCCGAGATGGGAATTCAATACGGTGGTACCACAAATATCGGGGATGCGGCTACCGAATCCATTAGCAAGGCCGACTCGCCTGGTATCCCGCTGGCTGGCAACAAAAAAGTTAGCATGGACGACAAATTCCGCGTTTATCTTATGTATAAACCGAACGGCGAAGATAGTATCTGGGTTACATTGCGCCTACTGGATTGGGCTGATGCTGGGGCGGCTACAAAGACCAATGAAACATGGGTGCTGGATGCCGGTCAGTCCTCGTCCACCGGCCAAAGTAGTGACAGTAATGTTCTTCCCGGATGGGAGAAAGAAGTTAATGGTTTGGGCTGGGTGGCGGATAACTGAATATCCATTTACAGAAGAGGTGTTTTATGAAAATGTCCATTTTTGTGATAATCATTTGTCTAGTAATGGCGGCTTGTTTGTGTGCATCCGCAGAAACCAAAGAACAGCCCGACGCGTGGGGGCCGGAAACGCAAGGTTGTCGTTTTTCGGCGACGTCGGATCGAGCATCCTATCGGTTCGATCAGTCGATTCGTCTTTGTTTGACGTTAAAAAATGAGAATAACGAACTGGCCGTAGTGCGGCAGTCGCATGTGTTTCTTGCTTATCGGTTCGATGTGCGGCTGCCCAATGGAACGCCCGCTCCGTTAACGTTGGAAGGAAAGCGGCAGATGGATGCGTCGAGTGCGGGCGGAAGCATGTTCGGCATCACCTTAAAACGTGGACAATCGCACATTGACGAAGTTCCCATGCTGAACCGTCTGTATGATATGACGATGATAGGCGAATACACGGTGACAGTACGTCGTCAGGTGTCGATTCCGCGTGTTCTTAAGCCGGGCGAGGAGCGAAAGCCAGCGGTTCCTTTTGACGTGGTATCCAACACGCTCAAGATCGTCGTCCACGATCAGGATGTGAAAAAGTCAAACCAGCAAAAACCGTGAAGCGGACTGACAATGAAACGGCGGTGTTTCATGGAAACGGTTATTTTCGCGGCACTTGCGTGTCGGATGGTGGAGGTGTCAGGACATTTCCAAATTACCCGGGGGCCGGAAAGATCGCGTCGCATAATTGCGATGCGGTTTTTTCCCAGAACCATGAACCCCGAACTCGTTGCTGGGCACCATCATGATTGAAACCCGCAAATTGCGTGAGCTGATTAAGCTCATGACCGAAAACGATCTGTGCGAACTGGACCTGCGCGACAAAGACGAACAGGTCACGCTTCGCCGCGCCTCGCCGCAGGCGGCCGCGCCCGCCCCCGCCCCCGGAATGTACGTTCCGTCCGCGGCGGCACCCGTCGCGCACGCCGCTCCGCCCGCCGAACTGCCGGGGGCGGGGGCAACGCTTCCGGGGGGGGTCGAAATTAAAAGTCCGATGGTCGGCACGTTCTACGCCTCGTCGAGTCCCGACGCCGAACCGTTCGCCAGGGTCGGTTCATCGGTCGGCCCCGACACCGTGGTCTGCATCATCGAAGCCATGAAGGTCTTCAACGAGATCAAGGCCGAAACGTCCGGCCGAATCGAAAAAGTCCTCGTCACCAGCGGCCAGGCCGTCGAGTTCGGCCAACCGCTGTTCCTGGTCAGGGGCGAGGAATGAGGGGCTAGGGAAGAAAGAAACCGTGCCCAACCCTTCACCCGCAACCCCGTGCTCCCCGCCTCTAACCCCTAGTCCCTCTTATGTTTTCACGAATCCTCATAGCCAATCGGGGCGAGATCGCATTACGCATCATCCGCGCCGCGCGCGAAATGCAGATCGAAACCGTCGTCGTCTATTCCGAAGCCGACCGCGGGGCCGCCTATCTCCGGCTCGCCGATCAGTCCATCTGCATCGGTCCCGGCCCCGCCTCGCAATCCTATCTGCACATCCCCGCCATCATCGCCGCCGCCGAGGTCGCCAACGTCGATGCCATCCATCCCGGCTACGGGTTCCTCGCCGAAAACGCACACTTCGCCGAGGTCTGCCGCTCCTGCAACATCGAGTTCATCGGCCCCAGCGTCGAATCCATGCAGCAACTCGGCGATAAAGTCGCCTGCAAACAACTGGCTGTCAAACACAAAGTCCCCACGTTTCCCGGCTCCAAAGGCAAAATCGAAGACGAAGACCAAGCCAACAAAATCGCCCGCGAAATCGGATACCCCGTCATCGTCAAAGCCGCGGCAGGCGGCGGCGGACGCGGCATGCGCGTCGCCCATAACGAAGTCTCCCTCCGTTCCGGCCTGCACAGCGCCATGGCCGAGGCCGACGCCGCGTTCGGTGACGCCACCGTCTATATCGAAAAATATCTCGAACACGCCCGTCACGTCGAAGTGCAAATCCTCGGCGACAAGCAGGGCAACGTCGTCCATCTCTTTGAACGCGATTGCACCATGCAACGCCGCCATCAAAAACTCATCGAAGAAGCCCCCTGTCCCGTACTCGACACCGAAACCCGCGAGGAACTCTGCAAATCCGCCGTGCGGCTGGCCAAGGCCGCCGGGTATTACGGGGCCGCCACCGTCGAGTTCCTCCTCGATCCCAAAACCAAACAGTTCTATCTGCTCGAAGTCAACACCCGCGTGCAGGTCGAACACCCCGTCACCGAACAGATCACCGGCATCGACATCGTGCAGACCATGATCCGCATCGCCGCCGGCGAACCGCTGCCCTTCAAGCAATCCGACATCCAACTCCGCGGCCACGCGATCGAATGCCGCATCAACGCCGAAGACCCCGAACGCAAGTTCATCCCCCAGCCCGGCACGATCACCCGCTTCGACGCGCCCGGCGGACTGGGCGTGCGCGTCGATACGCACGTGGTCAACGGCTACCGCATCCCGCCGAACTACGATTCGATGATCGCCAAGCTGATCGTCCACGCCCCGACGCGCGAGGAAGCGCGCCATCGGATGCAGCGGGCGCTGGCCGAGTTCGTCGTCGAGCCGATTGCGACGACGATTCCGCTGCACCGCCGGCTGATTAACAACAGCCACTTCGTCACCAGCGACGTGGACATCCACTTCGTCGAACGCTGGCTGGGCGCATAACGCCCGTGTCGGATAGTCGCGGGCAACCCACAGACCCTCCCACATTCTCTCATTCTCTCCGTCGCCCATTGGTTTGTCATCCGACCGGCGGGCACGGAATGCGCCGAACCGCTCCGGCCCTGGGGAGCGGCTTATCCGTGGCGTAACTTCACATGGCATCGCCGGTCGTTTCTTCAGGGTGATGACTTGCGCCTGCGATAAGCCACCGGCGTCATGCCCACGATTTTTTTGAACACCGTGGCGAAATACTGGCTGGTCGAAAAGCCCAGTTGATGCGCGATGCGTGTGACGGTCTGGTCGCCCCGTCTAAGCAGTTGTTTGGCGTGGCGGATGCGCAGATGCGTGCGATACTCAGCCGGCGTCAAACCCACCTCGCCGAGAAATCGTTCGTGAAATCGGCTGACGCTGAGGTTGACCACCTCGGCGATCCGTTCGACCGCGACATCTTCCGCCAGGTGATCGGCGATCCATTGCATCGCCTGCCGCATGGCCGGTGTGCGGGGCGGGTTGGTCGTCGTGGGATGTCGCGATGCCTGATCGTGATCGCGCAGCAACTGGACGAGCAGCGAATGAAACGCCGCCCGGGCTGAAATCGGCGAAAAACTCGGACGATCGCGCAATTCGTGATGCAATCGCGCAAACGCCGAACGCAGTTCCGGTGATGATGCGAAGGTGCGCAATCGCAGTTTGGCCAGCGCCCGCATCAGCGAGCGGGACTGCGCCGCCGTCAGGCCCGGCAGGGGACTTCGGCCGGGGTGCGGCAGAATGAACCAGTAAAGGGAACAAGGGTGCATGACATCATCCATGCCGCCGTGCGTTTCATCGGGACGGGTGATGTAAATGTCGCCGCGACCGAGCTGATAGATTTCGTGGCCGACCCACCATTGCACCGACCCGTCAACGATGAGGCAGATTTCGTAGGCGTTGTGATGGGCGTGCGGGCCGAGGCCGAGGTTGGCGGCAGTGGGTGTGGCGGTCCAGCCGAACCATTGCAATTCGGGCATGCCGCTTTGACGGCTGGTGTATGTATCTCGCTCAAAATGCCGTTTCATTTGGAAAACTTCCGGGGGTAGCTTCCCGGGGCCGGCTTCCGGGGGCGGGGGTGTTCGATATTCTACGGTCCAGTCCGGCGAACGCCAGCGGGGGGGCGCGTGATTTATGATGATTCGGCACCCATTTTCAGGCGGCGGATTCCAACCGCGATTGCCTGAGAAAGCGAGTGAGAAGGGCTTGCGTCCTGCGGCTTGTGTGCGGGACGATATTCCGTAAGCGGCAAGATCGACGGTCAATCAACAACTTCTCACACGCTTTTCAAACAGCGAGGAAACCCAATGTCCCCCATGATGACAACGGCGGTATCCAACGAAACCAAGGCGCAGGTCTGGAAAAACTATCGTGATCGCAAACCCACGCGGGTGCCGGTGATGCTTTCCACCAATCCGCGTGTGGTGTTGTTGAACCCGGCATGGAACCCGGAGGGCATCACTTTCCAACAGGCGGCGGAAGACCCCCGTATTCACATTCAGGTTTCGCTCCGGCATCAGTTGCATCGCCGGACGATGCTGCACAAGTACACCGATGATCCGGCGGGGCTGCCGGAGGTCTGGGATGTCGGATTGGATGTTTACAACGTCTATGAGGCGGCGATTCTCGGCGCGCCGCTCGATTATCTGCCGGGGCAGGTGCCAGACACCCGGCCGTGGCTGAACGATGGCAACAAGGAAGATGTTTTCAAGATCGACATTGAGCATCCGCTGGACAATCCGTTCATCAAAGATCGGCTGGCGTTCTGGCGCGAATTGGAAACGGTTTGCAAGGACATGAAGTTTGAGGGACGGCCGGTGCGGCTGAATCCCTGGGCGTTGTGCGGGACCGACGGGCCGGTGACGGTGGCGATGAATCTGCGCGGCTCGGCGTTCATGGAAGACCTGGTGATGGATGAGGATTACGCCGATCGTCTGATGCGGTTCATCATCCGGGCGGCGATCATTCGTCGTCGCGCGTTTGAATCATTCTGGGGCGATCGCATCGGTCGCGGTAACGGCATGGCGGATGATTCGGTGGCGATGCTCGGCGCGGACATGTATCGTGAACGTGTGTTGCCGGTGCATCGCATGTTCTATGACGCCGGGCCGGCGGATTGCGCGCGGGGAATGCACCTGTGCGGCGATTCGACGCGGCATTTTCCGGCGATTCACAAGGAATTGGGCGTGACCAATTTCGACACGGGATTCCCGGTGGATTTCAAATGGGTGCGGGAACAGTTGGGCGATGATGTCGAGATTCTCGGCGGGCCGGAGGTCGCGCTGCTGCTCAACGGCACGGCGGATCAGGTGTATGAACGGACCAAGTCGATTCTGCGAAGCGGGATCAAACGCGGCGGGCGGTTCATTCTGCGGGAAGGCAACAATCTTCCGCCGAACGTGCCGGAGGAAAATCTCGCGGCGATGTACCAGACGTCGCTGGATTTCGGCGAATATCCCGATTGACCCCCGGAAGGGGGCTTTCGGAGCATGGCGATTGTATTTTCCGCGAAAGAGGTTTTCACCACGGAGTGCCACGGGGGGCGCATGACAACTGGCGCACCTGCCTGAACGGGAGTCGCCCACCCGACGATTTCACACGAATAAATACGAAGGAAGCACGAAGAAAGGATCGTATTTAACTTAAATATGGACTTTTGCAAAATGCGATTTCAACACAAGAGGGCACAGAGTTCACAGAGGTGAAAACCGAGAAAAACACATTAAAAATCCCTCTCTGTGCCGCTGTGTTGAAATATCTTTTCGGTTTTTGTAAAAGTTCACCTTCAACAAAAAACCCGGACGATTCAACGAATCGTCCGGGTGATTTTTTGTCTTAAAAACTTCCGGGGGGCGGGGTTATTTGATTGCGACTTCTTTGCCGCCTTTGGATGCGGATTCGTAGATGCCGTAGAGCATTTTTTGGACCATCATGCCGGCTTCTCCGGGGGCGATGGTGGGCTGGCCGTTGAGGACATGATCGACGAAGCCGCGCAATTTTTTGTCGAACAGGTCGCCGAAGCCGCCGTTGCCGACCCAGTTGGGTACGGTGTTGACCATATGGCCCATGTCATCGCGGAAGATCATGGGCGGATCGAACCTCGCGCCGCCCTTGGTGCCGTTGATCTCGAAGTTCCAGATGTCCTTTTCGATGTGGGCGGCGAAGCTGGATTCCAGATGCAGCATCGCGCCGTTGTCGAAACGGATCGCGCCGATGGCCAGGTCTTCGACAGTGTAGGTTTTGTAATCCCAGTCCGGCCAAACGCTCTTGATTTTGGTGGGTTTGTTGCCTAGGTAGGTCCAGGTGTTGCCGAACGCGGCGACGGGCTTGGGGGCGCCCATGACATAGTGCGTCATTTCCAGCACATGCACGCCGATGTCGATGCAGGGGCCGCCGCCCTGAAGTTTCTTTTGCCCGAACACGCCCCAGTTGGGGATGCCGCGTCGGCGCCACGCCTGGACGCGGGCGAACATGATGTCGCCGAACGCGCCGTTGTCAGCCGCTTCCTTGATGAACTGCGTGTTGGGGTGATAGCGATACTGGAAGCCGATGACCAGTTTCTTCTTCGCCTTTTTCGCGGCGTCGATCATTTGCTGGCATTCCTTCGGGGTCATGGCCATGGGTTTTTCAGTGATGACGTGGCAACCGGCCTGCGAAGCGGCGATCGCGGCGGGGGCGTGGACGCCGTTCGGTGTGCAAACGCTCACCGCATCGGGTTTCACGGCTTTGAGCATTTTCTTGTAATCGGTGAAGCACTGGTCCTTGGTGCAACCGGCCTTCTCCATTTTTTCGTACATGCGTTCGGGGATGATATCGCACAGGCCGACGATTTCGACGTCGGGCCACTTGGTGAACGAATTCAAATGCGTCCCGGCGATGCCGCCGGTGCCGATGAACGCCAGACGCAATTTCCTGCCGGTCGCCTTCACCTTTTTCTCGGTTCCAAATCCAGTCGTATCCACACCTGTATTCGCCATGTCAACTCTCCGATAAGTTTGATATGCCCACTGCGGGGCGGGTTGGGGGACGGAACGAATCGCGTAATTCTGCGGGCAAACGCTCCGAATTGCAACCGCTGGCGATGAAAAAACGGAAAGGGGTCTGCCCAAACTTTCGGGGGCGATGGGAAATGACGAATGACGAAACTCGAATGACGAATCAAGTTCCAAATTCCAATGTTCAAAAAAGCCGGGGCGTTCGGGGTTTGGGATTTGAAACTTGGAATTTCATTCGTCATTCGAGTTTCGTCATTCGTCATTTCCTGTCCCCCGCCTGTCTCCTGACTTCCCGCCCTCCGTGCCGCCCCACAGCAACATCGCAACCTCACTCCTGTTGATTTCACGCAACATCCGACACGACCGGTCGGGACGCGACGGGGGATGAGACCGCTGTTTTCCCCGGCAAAAGCAGCGGTTCCCGCATGGTTCGCCGATATCGCCGCCGCTTGACAATCCGCTGGCACGGCGCTTGCATTCCATGGGGCGGTCGCCCGGTATGAGAGGGCGTGCGAGAAGCTGTTGATCGACGGTCGGTCCCGCGGCTTGCGGAAAATCGCCACTCCCGCAAACCGCAGGGCGCAAGCCCTTCTCACACGCTTTCTGAGATGCTTGAAAGAACCGACGCTCCGAGAAAGGCAGGACGCAGATGTTGTTCACCCAATGGTGTCTGGCAGCAGGATTGTCGATGGCAGCGGCGAATCTGGCCCTGGCGCAGGACGCGCCGTTCGAGCCGCAGTATGCCGTCAGCGGAGCGGTTTCCCGATCGGCGCGCATCATCGTGCCGGACCAGATGCACCCCGAAGTGGCCGTCAGCCGCGAACTGGCCGCCCAGCCGGTGCATCCGTTCATGGTGAAAGTGGTCCTCGGCGACATCCGCCAGGACACCGGCGGAGCCGTGATGCACACATGGATCGACCCGCTGCATCGCCTTGATACGCCCGACGGCATGGACGAAGGCCACTCGCTGGTCCGCGCCCAACGACTGTATCTGTCCCTCAGCGGCGCGACCACCGAAGACATCAACGAGATTCGATATCAGTCCTGGAAACAGCAACAACAACTGGCCGGCCAATCACGGGCACGCATCTTCGTCGCGCCCCGCTCGATCCGCATCACGAACAACGACGACATGCCCCGGCCCCTGATGGTCATTCCCACACCGGCCAAAGATTCGCAACGTGAGATTCCGACCGTTCCGCAAAACCAGCCGCCCGCGCCTTCCGAAGGGCGTCTGATGGCCGCGAACGATTGACCGACATTCACACAGCCCCCTGATCTGCGAGATTCGGTGCATTCGCGCCGGGTCTCGCTTTTTTTGATTTGTGACTGAACTTTTGCGAAACTTCAGTGAGTAACTACACACATCTCGAACAAGCGATCGCGGCATTGAAAGAAGCGAATAAGGAATTGGAACAGACGATCAAAACGATTCGCTCCGCGAAATGACGGGACGTTATCGTTTGACGGCTCGCAGTGCGAGGAACATGGGGATTTCCTGGCGGGCGGAGTTTTCGGCTTTGGCGCGGGGGCCGGGCTGACTCTTTTTGTGGCTGGGGTATTCTTCGAGGGCGTCGATGAGGAAACCGGCTTTGGCGAGGGCCTTGATGTAGGTTTGCAGCGGACGGTGATAGGTCCAGGTGTGACGGGTTTTGTCCAGGCCGGGGTGGGTGATGATGGGGTGTTTGCGCGGGATCAAGTAACCATCAATGCGGCGGAATTGGATGTCGTGATCCTGCCAACCCCATGACGAGGTTTTCGGTGCGCGGAAGCAAGGGTGCATCATGGCGATGATAAAACGCCCGCCCCCGCCCCCGGAAGTGAGACAGCGTGCGACGGAATCGAAGACGGGTTGGATCGGGTCGATGTCCTGGATGGCGAGGATGCAGGTGATGGCGGTGAAGGAGGCGTCGGGGATTTTTTTGAGGTCGCGGGCGTCGCCGGTGTGATATTGGATTGCAGAACCCGAGGCGGCGCTCGCCCCCGGAATAGAAGACTCGCTCTGCCTCGGCGTGGGGGGACTTGTTTGAGAACGATCGCACGCGGCGCGGATGAGCGGCGGGGCGGCGTCGATGCCGGTGACGTGGGGCAAGCCGCGTTCGTGGAGGAGGCGACAGAAGGCGCCCTGGCCGCAGGCGATGTCGAGGATGCGGTCGGCGGGTTGGGGTTGGAGGAGGCGGAGGACATTGGGGAAGATGATCTCGCGTTGGTATTCGCTGCCTTCATCGCCGACGAGTTGGTCGTACCAGTCGGCGACGTGGGACCAGGCGGAGGTTTTCGCGGGCGAGGGGGTCGCGGGGGCAATGAATTGCCCCCGCCGTTTTGGAGGGCGGGGTGATGTCATTTCGGCAATGTACCACGGCGGCATACAATGAGGGTATGCGTGATGATGATTTGGTATGTCTGTGTTTCCGCGTGAGCAAGCGGAAGATCGTGGGTTACTGCCGGCGGGAGAAGCCGGGGGTGGCGTCGCTTATCAGTGAATGCTTGAACGCGGGGACGGGGTGCGGGTGGTGTGTGCCGTATTTGAAGATGTTGCATGAGCAGTGCGCGAAGGGGGAGCATGAGCCGGACTTGCCGGTGAATCCGCAAGAGTATGCGAAGAAACGAGCGTCGTATCGGGCGACGGGAAACCGCGGCTCGGAAGCCGCGGCTGACAAATAAGAAAAAGTCCACGGATGGAATCCGTGGGCTTGGGACTTGCGTCGGGAAAACTTCCGGGGGCGGGGGCCGGGGGGGTTATTTGTTGTTGAAGGTGATGCCGGGCCAGTCGTCGGAACGGAAGGGCGGGGCGGGGAGGTCTTTGCCGTTATAGAGGGACATGGCGGGGTTGTTGGCCCATCCGTAGCGGACGGCGACGGGGTGGGGGACTTCGGGTGATTTGACGACGACGGTGTTGCCGTCGATGGAAGCATCGGCCCAGTACCACTTCTGATCTTCGCCGGCGATGGCGAAGCCGGTGAGTTTTTCGCCTTTGCATTTCAGGCCGGCGTCGGTGTGGGTGAACTTGATGCGAATGGCATCACCTTCGATTTTGATCGAGTCGTAGGTGGGGCCTTGATAGACGACGGGTTTGCCGTAGGTGACGGCGAGCGCGCCGAGGGCGAGACGATGGCCGACGGTTTGTTTGTCTTTGGGATGGATGTCGTTGGCGTCGCCGACGTCGATGGCGGTGGCCATGGCGGTGCGGGGGAGTTTGAGGGCCATGTCTTGCGCTTCGCGGAGTTCAGCCCATGCGGATTTTTCACCGGGGTCGGTCTGGGCTTTCATAAAGTTGGCGAGTTGGACGAAGAGGAACGATGTGTCATCGCCCCAGAGTTTGCGCCAGTCGCCAATCATGTCGGGGAAGAGCTTGCGATACTGGTAGGCGCGGCCGGCGTTGGATTCGCCCTGATACCAGATGACGCCTTGGATGGCGTAAGGGGAGATCGGTTCGGTCATGCCGTTCCAGAGCGCGGCGGGATTGTTGGGCGTCTTGTCGCCCAGGGGTTTGTTCGGCCCGCCGGGACCGGACGGTTGAACGCGGCTGACTTCAATTTGATATCGCCATTCGCCGGTCAGGTCGATGCCCCCGGCCCCGCCACCGGAAGCGTTTTCGTCGGCCAGTCGAAGTTGGAGGGGACCGGCGTAGATGCCGCCGCCGCCGAAGTGATCGAACGCGCGGACGGCGATGACATGCGAACCGGCGGTGGCCGCGTCGGCGGGGATCGGGTAGTTGCGGGGAATCATGTACGATTCCTCCGTGCCGCCGTGCGTATCGCCGATCCGCTTGCCGTCGAAATAGGTGGTGTCGAAGTCATCAATCTGACCCAGCGACAGAGTCAGTTTCTTGCCGGCCCAGTCGGCGGGGATCGTGACGACCTTGCGGAACCAGACGGCCCCGTCGATTCTCTGCCCGGCGTTTTCCCAGAGGTCCGGCAGCTTCATGGTCTTCCACGCGGCGTCATCGAAGTCGGGTTTGGCGTAGCCGAGATCGAAGCCCTTGTTGCCGGGATCGGCCATGTATTTCGGCTCCGGCTTGGCGGCGACGCCCGGCTGGATGCCGAGCTGCTTTTCGTACTCGGCCAGGTCTCTTTCGTAATTGGCCAACGCGCGTTCGCAGCGGTCGAGAATGGGTTTGAAATCGGGATCGGCTTCGAGCGTGGCGCGGGTGGTGTACGCCTCGGCGGGCATCCCGCCCCACGAATTGTCCACCAGACCGATGGGGATGTTCAGTTCTTTGTGGAGTTCGCGGCCGAAGAAGTAGCCGACGGCGGAGAAATTGCCGATGGTCTGCGGCGAAACCTGCTGCCATGCGCCGGTGACTTCGGCGACGGGCTTGAGCGAAGGATTGCGGCCGACGTGGAAGATGCGGATGTTGGGATAATCGGCGGCGGCGATTTCCTCTTGGGCGTTGATGACGCCGCGAACGGCCATCTGCATGTTGGACTGGCCGGAACAAATCCACACGTCGCCGATGAGGATGTCTTTGAGGGTGATTTTTTTGTCACCGCAAGTGACGGTGATTTCGTAAGGCCCGCCGGCTTTCATCGCGGGCAGGTCAATGCCCCAGTTGCCGTCGGCGTCGGCGGTGACGGTTTTATTGATGGCCAAGGACAAAGGCGCGATGGAGACAGAAACTTGGCTGTTGGGTGTTGCTTTTCCCCAGACGGCGATGGGTTTATCGCGCTGGATGACGGCGTGATCGGTGAACATGCCGCCGAGTGATAGTTCGGCTGCATGCGCCGCGGAAACCAGACAGACGACCAGAAGAAGGGTTGTGAGGAACGACCATCTGCGACGTGGGAACATTGGGTTGCGTCTCCGGGGCCGGGGGCGGGGATTTCCGAGGGTTGGGGAGATTACATCTTCGCTTACGGGCAACAGACGGTCAACCGGGGGTGGGGGCTGTCAGAACAGGGCGGTGCCCTGGGCGGGCTGAAAATTTATTTGACAAACGAGAAAAGGCGTGTATATTATTTATTTAGAAACCGGTTGCGAATTGAGAGCGGTATTGAATTTCAGGAGAAGTGACCCGAGGCATGACAACGCTGCAACACATCGCGGACATCGCCGGGGTTTCCAAAGCCACGGTTTCCCGTGTCCTGAATGGGATGAACAAGGAAACGTGGCCCAGCGCGGCCAGGCGCGCGGACGAGATTCGTTCGTTGGCGCAGCAAATGAACTTTATTCCCAACAGTTCCGCCCGCGCCTTGAGTACCAGCCGCACCTGTCAGATCGGCGTCCTGGTTCGCAACGATGCCGCGAATATCCGGCATAACCCCGCCAAGTTTGACGTTCTGCTGGGCATCAACGACGCCTTGGAATCCAAGGGTTATATGATGACGCTGGTGCGTGTGGACGACGTGCGTCATCCGTCTTCATCGTCCCGTGTTTTCCGGGAACGGATTCTCGACGGCATGATCGTGGTGGACTGTCTGCCGGACGACGTTCAGACGCAGGTCGAACGATTGGTGGGCCAATGTATCTGGGTGGAAAGCGACCATTGGGCGCCGACCGGGTGTCTGAGACGGGACGAGCGGGCCGCCGGCGCCATGGCGATCGAGCAGGCGGCGTTGGCGGGGTACAAGCGGATTATTTACGTTGATCCCGAACACGTTCCCAATGCGCATTACTCGATTCAGGAGCGGCTCGAAGGCGCCCGCGACGCCGCCGGGCGTCTGGGGCTGCAATGGATCATGAGCCGCGAATACACGGATCGCCCCGACCGCACCGCATTTGACGGTCTCCTGCCTCATATCAATGCGGATAGCTGCGTCGTGGGCTACAACGATATGCTCACCCTCATGTCCACACGAGTCGCCACCGATGCCGGCCTGCGTCCTGGGATCGAGTTCGGCCTGATTTGCTGCGACGATACCTACCCGATGGATATGGCATGGATGGGAATATCCCGCGTGTCGTTTGACCGCTTTTCGCTCGGTCAGCAGGCGGCGCGGATGATGCTGGCCGTCACCGAGGAGGGATTGCCCGTCCCCCCCTCCGTCCGTCAACCCGTGCAATGGATACCCGGAACCACACTGCATGCCTCTGGCCCGATGGTCAGGGAGCAACCAGGCAACCTTTTAGGAAAGGAAGATGGATTATGACTCCTGTTCGCAAAACTGCATGCCTCTGGCCCGATGGTCAGGGAGCAACCAGACAACCTTTTAGGAAAGGAAGATGGATTATGACTCCTGTTCGCAAACAACTCGTAGGAACCGCGGCGATCGTCTTCGCATTGTTCCCCGCACTGCCTTCCTGGGCTGCATATGTGACGCAGACCGGGCCGGTCGTCCTGTCGGATGACTTCGAGGCCCCCGTCGGCCCCGGCACGGGTTACACCATTGGTCAATCGCCCGTGGATATCGGCCCATGGGGGGGCACAGCGGGAACCACCGGCAATAACAACACGCAAGTCGTGGCCGGCAACGGGGGGCAGATGGCTCAACTAACGGGCGTGTACGACAAAGCCGCGGGAATGAACTACAGGGATACGGCGGGAGGGGTCAAGGATTACTATTACGATTTTGATTACCTCCCCGGAATCGACACCGCCGTCAACAGGTATGGCAGCGGTCCCACTAAAAACATGGTGCTGTCCGACTCGGGCGGCGCCAAGAAGGTGTTGGAATTCGGTGTCACCGACGACAACGATCCGGCCAATCCCAATCGCTATTATGTGGTCGTCAGTAACAGTACCACCCGAATCTACTATGGGAACACGGTCGTCGCCAATCAAGCGACGAAGGTTCAACTGTTCCTCGATAACACAGGTTCTCAGCAGTGGGCCTATACCCTCTATCTCGATGGCCAGTTGCTGGCGAACGCCGTGGTGTTCGACACGACCGGTTCCGGCGCGGGGAAAGCGGATACGTTGGCGTTTCTGCTGAATTGGCAGGACAGCTTCACGACCAGCATTGACAACTTTAACTGGCGAACGGACGGTTTCGCTCGCGCGATTCCCGAACCGACGGGGCTGGGCCTGATGGGCATCGGCGCGCTTTGCATGGGGATTCGCCGCGGCATGATTCGTTAAGTGCATTCCTCCTCATCGTGCCGCCTACCCGTGAATGGATAAGCGGCGCTTCGTCCTCGTCCATTCATTTCCACTCGGAGCAGTTTATGTTGAAATCGCGGATGGTATGCGCCTTGGCGCTGCTTATCGGGTGGATCGCATCGTGTTCACTTGCCTTGGGGGATTCTCCGTTGGTGACTGGGCGGCAATGGGCCGAGGGGTTGACGTTTTATGCTGGTTTCAACCAACCCGACAAGGCCGACACCTCCGCTGGTGCGTCAGAGGTGGTGGGTGTACCGCTGGCCAAGTGCGAGGGGCGGATCGGTCCCGGCTTCCAGTGCGATGGTAAACCGGCTGTTTTTTATGCGCCTGGAAATTTTTCCCTGGAACGCGGAACGCTTGCCTTCTGGATTCGCCCCGATGGCGAATGGCAGTCGGATGACCGGATCGGGGAAGTGTTCAACATCGTCAACTCCAATTTCAAAATCCGGCATGATGCCGGAAAAAACATCCTGTTTTTCATGACCGGAACAAGCCGGCCCGGCGCGGGATTCGTCTGGGACTATGGCAGCACCTTGCCTGTGTCCAGCGTGCCGGCGAAACAATGGACCCACCTGACATTCACATGGGACGCGCAAGCGAATGTCAAAAAAATCTACGTCAACGGGAAACAGGTCAATGTCAACGCAACGCCGTGGATGAGATCGACCGGAAGCGGTCAATATGTCCAGATCGGCGAGAACACGCCGGGCGTGTATGACGAATGTGTGATCTACAATCGCATTCTTGGCGACGAACAGATCGCCGCGTTGGCACAGGAGCCGGAGCAGGTGGCGGGTGTGCTGAAGGGGATCAAGATACCCACGGATGAAGCATGGATCGTGTACCCCGATTTGTATTTTTGGCCGAATGCCCAAGCCGCGTTGTTTTCACCGGGCCAGGATGTGGCGTTGCGGGTGCCGTTGAGCAATCGCACGCGGCAATCGCAGAAGGTTCAAATCGAGACGGTGCTACTGGACTTGTGGGACCGGCCGGTGAACAAGCCGGAAAGTCAGGAATTGGAACTGGCCGCGGGTGAGAAAACCGATTTGCCGCGGAGCTATCGGGCCGGGAACTACGGCTGGTTCAAGGTGCGGGTGAAAGTAAGCAGCGGCACATTCAGCCGCTTCCGGGATGTGGCGGCATTCGCGTGCATTCCCGAAGGCAATCCGCCGGCGGATACGTTTTTCGGCGCACATGTCAACGCCGGTTCCGACATGGCCCAGGTGTGCCGGCGATGGGGCTTCGCGGCGAATCGAGTGCATGACATGACGCAATTCACTTGGTGGATGCGTATGCAGCCCAATCGGGGCACGTGGGCGATGCAAGGCGCGGATGTGTATCAGCGTTACTTGGATTTGGGGTATCACATCTACGGCGAATGGATGGCGACCCCCCATTGGGCGGTGGTTCAGCCGGACGGTTCGTCGCCTCCGCCAAACGCCGGCTATCCCAAGGGGTGGGTGCCGACCGACACCGATGCGCTTCGGACCTATGTTCGTGAAAGCATTACCCGCTTCCCGCAAATCACTGAATGGGACATTTGGAACGAACCCCATGTTTCAATGTTTTGGAACGGCTCGCCGGAACAGTACGTCGAAATGGCGAAAGTCATCTACGACGAAGCAAAGCGGACGAATCCGAAACTCACCATCTATGCCCAGGGCAACCCCGGCACTGATGGGCCGTGGATTCGGAAAATGATGGCGAACGGCATTCTCTCCGCTTGCGACGGCATGTCCTTCCACCAATACATCGGACCCGATACCACCCCGACCGAGATACGCAATCGCTTGGCCGATGCGCGACAGACGATGGCGCGCTATACCAGCAAAGACGTTCAAACCATTCCGCTGGTCAATTCCGAATCAGGGATGACCCAACCCTTGTCCCTGTACGGCCTGGATTTTCCCGGCAGTCTCCCGGTGTATCGTCAGCCGCCGCTGCGTCACCATGATGCCGCGACCGCTTACATTCGTAGCTGGGTGCTTTGGAAGGCCCTGGGGGTGCGAAGTGTGTATTACTATCTGACATCGTGCCCCTCCCCGCCGTATCGCAGCGATTTCAGCGATTTTAGTGTGGTCGAACAGAACTTCTCGCCTCGTCCATTCGTCATCGCCCAGTGCATGCTCGCATGGCAACTGGACGCCGGTCGTTTTGAGACGGAGGTTCGCCGGATCGCCGATGGGTTTTACGCCGCCGTGTTTGAACGTCGTGACGGCCAATCCGTCGCGGTGATGTGGACCGAAGATGATGCGGTGCTGAAAATGTCCGTCGCCGGGAATCATGCGTTTGATCTCATGGGCAATGCGATCACGGGGGATGACCTCACCCTCACCAAAGAGCCAGTCTATCTGCACAGTTCCGAGTCGGCCCCAACGCTGGCAGAGCAATTGAAACACGCGGCGTTGACCATGATTCATGCCCCCACGCTTCAGTCTGATCCCCAGGGCACCGATCCCGAAACAGCCAAGGCCCCGGCTTCCATGGTCAGCGACGATGCCTTTACGCTGGTCAATGAACTGGGCCAGGCCCGGTTGCATCCGGTGGATATGGTGTCTGTCGTGAACACCTCGCTGCTGGACCAGCAGGCCGGAGATCGTCAGGGCGGCGCTCTGGATGAGGGGCCGTTCAACGATCTGCGGATGTTGCAGCCCGGTCGTCACGTCTGGCTGGGCGTCCCCTTCGTGTTGTCCGGCAAAGCCAACACCGATCCGTCCGTGCTGACCCTCAAAGGCATGACTTTTCCCACTGGCCCAGGCGAAGTGACCGTCAAAATCAATCAAGCCAGGGTGCGAGCCATCTTCTTCGCCAACATGGCCAATTGGGCGACCACCCATAACATGAAGATCGCCGAGTATGTCGTGAATTACGCCGATGGTCGCCATGAAACATTGTCGGTGATTGTCGGCCAAAACATCTACAACTGGTGGTCGGAACGTCAGCCCGGTGAATATGCCCGCGCCGTTGGTTTTCTGCACCCCGAACCCGCCGAACCCAAGCACCCCTATCGCTATGTCCATATCTGGTGCTGGGAAAATCCCCACAACGATCAGCCCATCGACTCCATCACCATTCGCAGCACAAGTTCACACGCCACTCTGTGCCTGCTGGGTATCACCGTGGGAACCTGGTAACCATTCGTTCCCGACCGGAGAACCACTTATGAAGACTTCTCCAATCACCCCATCCGCGCAAGCCCCCATCCGTCTCGCATTTACCCTGGTGGAACTTTTGGTGGTGGTGTCCATCATCGCGCTGCTGCTGGCATTGTTGCTGCCGGCTCTGAATAAGGCACGGCAAGCCGCCAAATCCGTCAAGTGTGCCGCCAACACCCGACAAATCGGTCTGGCCATGTTGATGTATGCTAATGATTTCAATGGATTCTATCCCGTCTATCACCAAACCATCGACGGTACCGACACCCGATGGGACGATGGCTTGGCCAAGGCACGCTACCTCACCGGCAACTTCTTCCAATGCCCCACCGCCGCCCAATTCATTCCCATGCAGTTCTATCAAGAGGGCGGCATCACCATCATCCACCAGAGCTTCCGACACTACGGTATCGATATTCATGGCATCGGCGGCGGCGGTCACAGCGGCAGCGTTTGGCCTCCCGTTCCCGTTCGCCAAAGCCGGATCGTTTCCTCCGCGACCAGCATCGCCCTCGGTGACAGCGATCCCGGCTATTTCCCGACTTCTCCCGTGTTTCAGCCGGACAACTTCGGTGCCAACAACACCTACAGGCTCAGCCGCTTCTACCGCAGCGGCTCGTTTGGTGTCCCCGCCATTCGGCACGAGGAAGGCGGAAACTATCAATTCCTCGACGGTCACACCGCTTGGTTCAGCTACGACCAGATCAATGCCGATTACAACCCGGACAAGCTAAATTGGTTTTTCTATCCATATCCATAAGGAACGGGACCGGAATAACTTCCCGGGATGATGGTTGAACAGGATTGAACCCGGAGGCCCGCGTCATCCGATAATCCAGGCATCCAGGACTGTCGGTGTGGTGTGCGGGAATCAGCGATCATTATCGTGGATTTCTTTGACGCTGACAGCGATGAGCGTTTGGTCATCCGAAGCCGAACCTGGACCGGTAAAACGCGATACCGCCTGCATCACGTCGGCGATGGCTGCTCGCGGGCTCGGTGGAATCGGCAATTTTTTCAGAACCTGATCGAGCCGTCTGATTTCAAAACGATCGCCTTGAGGCGAGGAAGCATCGACAATGCCATCGGTGTAAAACAGCAGCATATCGCCGCTCTGAAGGTGAACGGTTTGTTCATTGTATTGCGTCTCGAATTTGACGCCTAAGGGCGGCGAGTTGGCATCGTCGAGTCCGACGACTTGATCGTGGCGGACGCTGACCAGACGAGGCGGGTGATGGCCCGCGGAAGAATGGATGAATTGACGGGTGTTGGCGTCCAGGATGCCGCACACCGCCGTCACGAAAGCCCCGTGATCGCTCAGCCCCAGATCGCAGAGGTGGCGATTGACGTTCGCCAGCAAGAAAGCGGGGTGGGTCCACCATTCAATTTCAAGTCGAACCGCGGTGCGGACCACCGCCATCAGGACCGCGGCGGGCGCACCTTTGCCGCTGACATCGGCGATCAGCAAGCCCAGCCGTCCGTCCGGCAGTTCCACAACATCGTAGTAATCGCCTCCGGCGTGATGGGCGGCGTGATAGGAAGCCGCGACCGACACGCCGGAGATAATCGGTACTGTGGAAGGCAACAACCAGCTTTGAACTTCCGCAGCCCGCCTCAATTCGCGGTCCAGCGCTTCGTGGGCTCGCCCCATTTCCTTCGCCAGCCCATGGGTCCGGATAGTCGTGTGAAGCAGCCCGCTCATCATGGTCAGTTCGCACAGGTCTTCTTCGCGGGGGGCGTCCCAGGGGCCGAGCAGAATCACCATGTCCGTCGCGGTTCCGTTTTCAAACAACGGAATGGCCATGAGGTTGCGTTCATCGCGCAACAAATCGGCGGCGGAATCATCGGGCGTCAACGACCAATCGGTCAATTGCTGAAAAATGCCGTCGTACAGCAGACGCGACAGCAGGCCCCCCTTGCGAACATCCGCCGTTGGGCATGTCACGTTCGTGTCACCACAGGGTGTCACAGGTTGCCAAACCCTGTAAAAAGGGGATGCCAGATCATGGCGGCAAATAACGAATGCGTGCTTGACGCCGAAACGATGGCGTACATAGCTGCGAAAGGCGTTCATCAACCCGTCGAGGTCCGTCACCCGGCTCAACGTTTTCATCACCGCCACCGTTGAATCAACATTCCACATATCACAGCTTCTCCCCATCGGGGATCTAACGTCATTGTGTCGGAGTTGGGTGTCGGACGGATTCACACAGCACCTGTAGTGACTGAATGATCCGGCCGCGCTGTTTCGGCGAAAACTGCTCGAACTGGTCCGCGAGACGCTGACGTGTCTGCGCCAGGGCGGTTTCCAGCAATTGGGAGCCGGAGTTGCTCAGACGCAGCCGAAGCTGCCGCCGGCTTCTGGGCAGGGGTTCACGGCTCACCAGCTTTCTGCACACCAGTGTTTCAACGGTGCGGGAGACGGTGGGGAGACTCAGCCCCAGATATTCGGCCAAAGCCGAGAGCGACGCATCGGGCTGGCGGCGGAGATAGGCCATGGCGCGGAACTGGGGCACGGATAATCGGGGGCCGCGCTGCCGATGCGCGGTCTGCTTGACGTGCTGCATGAGCACGGGGATGGATTCCATGAAGGTCTTGGCGCAATCCTCGGCGGATCGCCCCCCCTTGACAGTTGCCTGTGCTAAGTGTTTCATATACTAAGTATGCCACGGATGTCCGAGCGGTTCAAGCCGTTCGTCGTTGGAAATTCGGCTATGTCCCTTCTTAAAACATGTAGGATGAGTCGTGCGCAACGGCCTTGCGCCGCCGCACTCCTGTTCGCCGCCGCGGTCTGCGGGTTGGCCGGCTGCACGGTCGGCCCGAACTACGCCCCGCCCGAAGTGGCCGCTCCGCCGGCATTCGGTCGGCGGGCACCCGCCCCGCCCGCCGCAACCTCCTCGGCGGCGATCAGCACGCTGGACGCCGGGCATGCGCAGGTCGTTCAGTGGTGGACGACGTTGCAAGACCCGGAATTGAACCGGCTGATCGAACGCGCGGTCGAGGCGAATCTGGACCTGCGGCTGGCCGAGGCGCGTCTGCGCGAGGCGAGGGCGCGGCTGGCGGTTTCGCAGAGCGCCACCTTCCCGCAGGTGGACACGAACGCGGGATACACACGCAATCGCATGAGCGTCAACGCGCTGCCGATGGGGCCTGCGGCGGGTCCGGGCACGGCCATTCCATATGACTGGAATCTCTATCAACTGGGATTTGACGCTTCGTGGGAACTGGATTTGTTCGGAGGGGTGAGGCGAAGCATCGAAGCGGCGCAGGCCGATCTTGAAGCCGGTGAGGAGGATCGGCGAGCCGTGCTGGTGAGCATTCTGGCGGAAGTGGCGAGGAATTATGTGGCGATGCGCGGGCTGCAATATGAGTATCAGATTGTGCGGCGGAATCTGACGGTCCAGCGGGAAACGCTGGAACTGACGACCGACCAGCGGAACAAGGGAACGGCCACGCAACTGGATGTGGCCCGCGCCGCGGCGCAGGTGTCCACCACCGAAGCGGTTTTGCCGGGTCTGCAAAACCAGCAGTGGCAGGCGATGCACCGTCTGGCGGTGTTGCTGGGCACCGGGCCGGAGGCGTTGATCGAGGAATTGTCCACCGAGTCGCCGATTCCGGTTCCGCCGTCGCAGGTGGGTGTGGGGTTGCCGTCGGAGTTGTTGAGGCGCCGGCCGGATATTCGCCGCGCCGAGCGGGAATTGGCGGCTTCCACGGCGCGCATCGGCGTGGCGGTGGCCGATCTGTTTCCGAAATTTTCGCTCACCGGCTCGTTCGGTCTGCAAAGTTCGGACATCGGCGATCTGATGCACTGGACCAGCCGCGATTTTTCCATCGGGCCGGCGATGCGATGGCCGATTTTCGACGGCGGGCAGTTGCGGGCCGTGGTCCGGGTGCGAACGGCGCAGCAGGAACAGGCGTTGGTGCGATATCAGCAGACGGTGCTGACGGCGCTGAGTGAGGTGGAGGATGCGATCGTTGCGTATCAGACCGAGCAACAGCGACGCCAGTCGTTGCGTCAGACGGTCGCATCGAGCCAGGAGGCGGCGGACCTGGCGGATCAATTGTATCGGCAGGGTTTGACCGATTTTCTCACCGTACTTGATGCGCAGCGATCGTTGTATCAGTCGCAAGATGTATTGGCCCAGAGCGACCGTGCGGTGACGATCAACCTGATCGCTCTCTACAAGGCGTTGGGCGGAGGGTGGGAGATGGAACGCCCCGCCGGCGGCGCGCCGGGCACGGCGGCCGGGGCGGCGGCGGGCCCCGCATCGGCAGCGCCGCACAAGATTGTGTTCGATGTCGGTCAATAGCAATGGCCCGATTCGTGCAACCGGGGCGTTGTCTGGCACAGGGCAAAGGATGTATGTATGGCCGCAGATGAAAATGAAAAAATAAGTGAACCAGCACCCGTCGATCCCCCAAGCCCGGAGGAATATTCTCCGCCCGCCCAGGAAGCGATGCGCGTCGGCAAGCGTCCGTTGTATCGCCGACCGGTGTGGATGAGCGTTTTGTGCGTGTTGCTGGTGATTGCGGGCATCGCCGGTGTGCGCTATTGGCTGTATGCCCGGCAATATGAAACGACCGATGACGCGTTCGTCGATGGCGAGATTGTGCAGGTGTCGGCGAAGGTGTCGGGGATCATCCAAAGCGTGGAGGTGGACGACAATCAGGATGTCGCCGCCGGGACGGTGCTGGTGCGGATCGACCCGGCGGATCTTCAGGCGCGGCTGAATCAGGCCGAGGCGTTACTGGAAGCCGCCGAAGCGAAGTGGGACGCGGCCAACACGCAGGTGGAGCTGGTCCGCGCCAACACCGAGGCGGCGTTGGCCGAGGCGCAGGCGGGTGTGGAGCAGGCGAAGGCGGCGGTGGAGTCGAGCCGGTCGCAGCTTGCTTCGTCGCAATCGGATGTGGCGGCGGCGGAGGCGGAGAGCACGCGGCGTCAGGCCGACCTCAAACGATACAAAATGCTGGATCAACGGGCTGTGTCGCAACAGCAATTGGATGCGGCGCAAGCGGCGATGGATGCGGCCCAGGCCAACCTGACATCGGTGCGCAAGCGGGTGTTAACCGCCGAGGCGGCCGTGACCGAGGCGCGGGCCAAACAGGCCGCGTCGCTGGCGGTTCTGGCCGCGGCCCATACCGGCCCCAAGCAGGTCGCCGCCGCGATGTCGCAGGTGAAGAACGCCCAAGCCGGCGTCCAGGAGGCGAAGGCCGACGTGCGCACCGCCGAGTTGAATCTGTCGTACACGACCATCGCCGCCCCGGTGGGCGGGCGCGTGTCGCGGCGGATGGCGCGGACCGGACAATATCTTCAGGCCGGTCAGATCGTCATGGCATTGGTCGAACCGAATGTCTGGGCAACGGCCAACTTCAAGGAAACGCAGCTCACGCATATGTGCCAGGGGCAGGAAGTGGAGATGGAAGTGGACGCCTATCCGGGGCATGTGTTTCACGGAAAGATTGACAGCATCCAGGCCGGCACGGGTGCGAGGTTCAGTCTTTTACCGCCGGAGAACGCCACCGGCAATTACGTCAAAGTGGTTCAGCGCGTGCCGGTGAAAATCCGTTTCGATCCGGGGGAAACGCGACAGTGGTTGCTGGCCCCCGGCATGTCGGTCATTCCCTCGGTGCATGTGGGCACGGACCCCAACCGACGCCCGCTGCCCATCACCCTGACCAATCCAGCCGCGTTGCTCGCCCAGCCCGTCGTCACCTCATCAGCGAGTGGTGCGTCTCATTGAGTGAGTGATCCATATGTCGCAGGTATCCTTGCAACAACCCATCGGCGCATTGATCGAGCCAAAGTCGCCGGCCGCGCATCCCTGGTGGATTTCCGCCGCGGTGATGTCCGCCGCGTTCATGGTCGTGTTGGACAGCACGGTCGTGAACGTCGCCCTGCCCCACATCGCCGGCAATTTGTCAGCCAGCATCGACGAATCCACCTGGACGCTGACCAGTTACCTGGTCGCCAACGCCATCGTGTTGCCCATGACCGGCTGGCTGAGCAGCATGGTCGGCCGCAAAAATCTTCTGCTCTGTTGCCTGCTGGTGTTCATCCTGGCCTCGGCGGCCTGCGGAACCGCGACGACTTTGAGTTTTCTGATCGTGGCGCGTGTGATTCAGGGGCTCGGCGGCGGCGCGATGCAGCCCATCGCACAAGCCGTGCTGCTGGAAAGTTTCCCTCCCGCCCGGCGCGGCGTGGCCATGGCGATCTACGGATTGGGCGTCATTTTCGCACCCATCGTCGGCCCCACGCTGGGCGGATGGATCACCGATACCTACTCCTGGCGATGGGTGTTCTATATCAACATGCCGGTGGGCATGCTTTCGTTGCTGCTGGTGCAGGTGTTCATCCACGACCCGGCTTACATCCGTCAGGGCCGCGCACAACGCATCGACTACATCGGCTTCGTGCTCATGGCCGTGGGCCTGGGATGCCTGCATGTGATGCTCGATAAGGGCCAGCAGGAAGACTGGCTCGCCTCGTCGCTGATCCGTGCGTTGCTGGTCCTTTCGTCGGTCGGGCTGGTGGCTTTCGTGTTCTGGGAACTGTACGTCAAAGACCCGATCGTCAATCTGCGCATTTTCCTGAATCGCAATTTCGCCGTCGGCACACTGCTCATGACCATCGTCGGCGGAGTCATGTACGGCGCCACGGCGATCCTGCCCCTGTTCCTGCAAACATTGCTGGGATACCCGGCCTATCAAAGCGGACTGGCCGTCAGCCCGCGCGGATTCGGATCGTTCATGGCGATGTTCATGGCCAGCCGTCTGATCGGCCGCATCGATTCCCGATGGATGCTGCTGATCGGCTTTGCCGCGCTGGGCTATTCCACCTATACGATGGGCAACTTCAACCTCGACATCGCTCCCATCAACATCATCTGGCCCAACATCATCAACGGCTTCGCCACCGGCCTGATCTTCGTGCCCATGACCACCATCGCCATGGGAACCTTACGCAACGAGGAAATCGGCAACGCCACCAGTCTCTACAACCTGTTGCGAAACATCGGAGCCGGCATCGGCATCGCCATGATGACCACTTTCCTTGCCCGCGGCGCGCAAACCCATCAGGCCGCCATGGTTTCCCATATGACGGTTTACGACCCGGCCTACCAGCAGCAGTTGCAAACCATCCACTCCGCGTTGACCCCGATCAGCGGCAGCTACGCCGCCGGCCTTCAGGCGCAGTCGGTCATGGGCGCCCAGTTGCTGCGTCAGGCGACTCTATGGTCCTACGTCGATAATTTCCGGGCCATGGCGTTCATCTCGCTCGCCTGCATTCTCGGTATATTTTTCCTGCGATCGTCGCGCGCCAATAAGAACAGTTCCAGGCATGCCGCCGCACTGGACTGACCGGCAAACCTGCGATGGCGGCTCTCTCGGAGGTTCATTCATGGATACAAAACGCATCGCCGTCACCATTGCCCGCCAGATGGGCGCAGGCGGCGTGATCCTGGGACAACGTATCGCACGACGGCTGGGATACGCTTACCTGGATCGGGTCATCCTCAAAACGGTGGCGGAACGCACCGGGATATCCGACACGGAATTGTCCCGGTGGGACGAACATCTGTCACGTTTTTGGGAACGCCTGGCCGAGACTTTTGTCGTCGCTCCCCCGGAAGCCGTCTATACCCCGGCGCCGATCCACATCGGCGTTCGTGACCAGCAGTTATTCCAACTGGAGTCGCAAATCATCAGCGAGGCGGCCTCCAGGCACAACGTCGTGGTCATCGGCCGCGGCGGCTTCTGGGTTCTGCGCGATCATCCCGGACTGGTCAGCGTCTATCTGCACGCCCCGCTCCGCGACCGCATCCCCCGTGTGATGCAGGCCCATCAAATTCCCGATGAACGCGCGGCCAGAACATTGATCGAACACACGGATGCCGATCGCATGAGGTTCATCCATCAAATGACGGGCCGATCCGCCAATGACGCACTCGGCTACCACCTGTCCATCGACACGTCGCGGGCCGGTATGGACCTTGCCGAGGACATGGTCGTGAAACTCGCAGAGCGCGTTCAAGCGCGCATAGCTCCCGGCCAGTGACAAACCATGCTTGCCTCCATGATGCCGGTCGTCGCGATTGAAGATGCTGTCGAGATCAGAAATCGACTGATGATCGTGCGTATCACCCTTGAACGTCAGCAGACAAAAATATGGCGTGCCGACCACTCCGCCTCAATTCTGATGTTCGGTCGCCGCCGGAGTTGCGGGAACTGCGGGCGTTTCGGCTGCGGGAATTTCCGGGGCGGGGTCATTCATTTGCGGGTTTTGCCAGCCGCCGCCCAGCACCGCATACAGTTGCACCTGATTGGTCATCTGCGTCCTATTCAGCGAAATCAAATCCTGCTGTGCCGCGAACAGCGACCGCTGCGCATCCAGTACATCCAGGTAGCTGTCGATGCCTTTGTCATAGCGGGTGAGGGACAGGCGATAGGTTTCGGAAACCGCATGCACGAGCGATTGCTGCGCAGTCACCTGTTCGCCCACGGTTCCACGCACCGCCAGCGCATCGGCCACGTCACGGAAGCTCACTTGAATCGCCTGTTCATATTGTGCCACGGCGATATCCCGTTCGGCATTGCTCACCTTCACCGCCGACCAGGTGCGCGGGTCAAAAATCGGCAACACGATCTGCGGGCCGTAACTCCAGACACCCGAACCGGCCTTGAATAGGCCGGACAAGTCGCTGCTGGCGGTTCCGGCGGCGGCCGTCAGGGAAATTCTGGGAAAGAATGCGGCGCGTGCCGCACCGATGTTCGCGTTGGCCGCCAGCAGACGATGCTCCGCCTCCGCAATGTCCGGCCGGTCCAGAAGCACCGCCGACGAAATGCCCGGTTCAATATCACGCGGCGGGCGCACCCGCGACAGATCGTCAGGCAGCAAATCCGCCGGCACCTGCGTCCCGGCCAGAAGATTCAACGCGTTCTGATCCTGCGCCACAAATTGCGTGAACTGCGCCACCGCGCGGCGTGCGGTGTCCACCTGCGCCTGGACGCGATAAAGGTCCAACTCAGGCACCAGCCCGCGATCCAGTCGCCGCTTGACCAGATCGTAGGAATTCCGCTGAGCCGTCAAAGTATCCTGCGACAGTTTGAGGTTTTCCTTGTCGGCCGCGAGAGTCAGATAAACGCCGGCGGTTTCGGAGATCAACATAATTTGCGAACCGCGTCGGGCTTGCTGCGTGGCGAAGAATTCTTCCAGAGCCGCATCGGAGAGACTGCGGATGCGTCCGAAGAAGTCCAGTTCCCACGAGGCGATGCCGACATCAACGCGGTACTGATTGGAGGTGGTGCCGTGGCCGACGCCGGACAACTCGGCGGTCTGATGCTGGCGTATTCTGCTGCCGTTGGCGCTGACCGACGGCAGCAGATCGGCACGCCGCACCCCATACATGGCGCGGGCGCGTTCGACATTCAATGCCGCGACGCGCAGGTCACGGTTGTTGGCCAGCGTTATAGCGATGACTTTTTGCAGTTTTTCGTCGGTGAAAAATTGCTGCCACGGCAGATCGGCGGCAGTCGGGGCGTCGGCGTTGGCGGGGACTTGCGAGTATGCCGGCCCGCTTGGGAAATTGCCAGGGATCGGAGAAGCGGGCCGGACATACTTGGGCGCAAGGGAGCAGCCGCCGACCAACAGCGCTGCGCCTATCAGTGAGGATTTCAGAACGGAATTAATCATGGGACTGAGGTTCCGCCGGGGTTGAATCAGAGGTCGAGGCAGTTTGGGCCGCCGCCCGCTTGCTCTGCCTGCCGAAAGTTTTTTCGATCAGCACGTAGAACAGGGGTGCGAAGATGGTGACGAGGAAGGTGGAGGTGACGACGCCGCCGACGACGCTGGTGCCGATGGCGGTTTGTGCGCCGGCGCCGGCCCCGTTGGCGATGGCCATGGGCAGGACGCCGAAGCCGAACGCGAGGGAGGTCATGATGATGGGGCGCAGACGCAGTTTGGCGGCTTCGAGTGTGGCGTCGCGCAAGCTCATGCCTTCATCGCGGCGTGCCTTGGCGAACTGCACGATGAGGATGGCGTTCTTGGTGGTCAGGCCGAGCGTGGTGAGCAGGCCGATCTGGAAATACACGTCATTGGGAAAGCCGCGGAGGGTGGTGGCGATGATGCCGCCGATGGCGCCCAGCGGCAGCGCCAGCAGAATCGAGATCGGGATGGGCCAGCTTTCATAGAGAGCGGCCAGACAGAGGAAGATCACGAGCACGGAAAACGCATAGAGCGGTCCGGTCTGCGAGCCGGCCTGACGTTCCTGATAGGACAGGCCGTTCCAGTCATGGCCGATGCCCTGCGGCAGCTTTTTGACGAAGTTTTCCATCGTGGTCATGGCTTCGCCGGAACTGCGCCCCGCCGCCGCTTCGCCGAGAATGTTGATGGAGGGGAAGCCGTTGTAACGTTCGAGTTTGGGCGAGCCGTAGCGCCAGTGGCCGGAGGCGAAGGACGCGAAGGGCACCATTTTCCCCTGCGTGTTGCGGACGTAGATTTTTTCCAGGTCTTTGGGCAACATGCGATAGGGTGCGTCGGCCTGGACATAGACGCGCTTAACGCGGCCGCCCTGAATGAAGTCGTTGACGTACGCGCTGCCGAAGGCGGCGGAGATGGTGGTGTTGATGGAACTGACGGGCACGCCCAAGCTGCCGGCTTTTGCCCAGTCCACATCCACACGATATTCAGGCACGTCTTCCAAACCGTTGGGTCGCACCTTGGTCAGCACCGGATCAACGGCCGCCATGCCGAGTAGTTGATTGCGGGCCTCCATCAGTTTCTCGTGGCCCAGGCCGCCGCGGTCGAGCAATTCGAAGTCGAAGCCCTTGGCCTGGCCCAGTTCAATGACGGCAGGCGGAGAAAAAGCGAACACCAGACCTTCGCGGATTTGGGAGAAATCGGCCATGGCTCTGCCGACTATTGCGTTGACTTTCATATCGGCGGATCCGCGGAGATTCCAGTCTTTGAGTTTGATGAACGCCATGCCCGAATTCTGTCCACGGCCGGAAAAGTTCGTTCCGGAAATCGTCATGCACGATTCCACCGTGTCTTTTTCCCGCGTGAGGAAATACTGCTGAATTTTCGCCATGACCTCTTTGGTCTGTTCCAGCGTCGAGTTGCCCGGCAGCGTCACCTGCGCCATCAGAATGCCCTGATCTTCATCGGGCAGATAAGCGGTGGGCATGCGCTGGAACAGGTATCCCATCCCCACGACGATCAGGATGAACGCCAGGATATAGCGGAGTTTGTGCGTCAGCGCACCGCCGACGACGCTCAGATAGTTGTCGCGTGCGCGGAAGAAGATGCGATCGAACCATCGGAAGAACGGGCGCATGAACCAGATGCCGGTTTCAGCCGCTTCATGCCCCGCTTCCACGGGTTTCAGCAGCGAGGCGCAGAGCACAGGCGTGAGGACCAAAGCGACGATCACCGAAAGCAGCATCGCGGCGACAATCGTCACGGAAAACTGCCGATAGATGACGCCGGTGGAGCCGGTGAAAAACGCCATGGGGCCGAACACAGCCGAGAGCACCAGGCCGATGCCAATCAAGGCGCTGGTGATCTGATCCATGGATTTGGCCGTCGCCTCACGCGGCGACAGCCCTTCTTCGCTCATGATGCGTTCGACGTTTTCCACGACGACGATGGCGTCGTCCACCAACAGGCCGATGGCCAACACCATGGCGAACATGGTGAGCATGTTGATGGAAAATCCGAAAAGCCCCAAGATGGCGAACGTGCCCAGCAACACGATCGGCACCGCGATGGTCGGGATCAACGTGGCCCGCATGTTTCCCATGAACAGGTACATCACCAGGAACACCAGCACGATCGCCTCAAACAAGGTTTTGACCACTTCCTCGATGGCGACGCGCACGAAGGGGGTCGTGTCATATGGATAGACGATTTTCAGGCCCGGCGGAAAGAACTGGCTCATTTCATCAAGCCGGGTGCGGATGTTGTTGGCCGTTTGCAGTGCGTTGGCACCGGCGGACTGGCGGATGGCCAGCGCCGCCGAAGGCCGGCCGTTGTGAGTGGGTTCGATGTCATAGGACTCGGTGCCCAGTTCGGTGCGGCCGATGTCAGAGATTCTCACCACCGAGCCGTCGGGATTGGTACGCAGCGGAATGGCGGCGAATTCTTCCGGTGTTTTCAGCAGATTCTGCACGACGATCGCCGCATTGAGACGCTGGCCCGGGACCGAGGGCACCCCGCCGAACTGACCGGCCGATACTTCCACGTTGTAGGCCTTCAAACCATCGATCACATCCTGCACGGTCATCTTGTAGTTGGTGAGTTTGTCGGGATTGAGCCAGACACGCATGGAATACTGGCTGCCGAAGATGTTGACTTCGCCGACGCCGGACACGCGGGACAGCACTTTTTCCAGTGTGGACTGGGCATAGTCCTGAAGGTCGTGGCCGTCCATGCTGCCGTCTTCGGAAACCAGTCCGACGATGAGCAGATAGTTGCGAGTGGACTTGCTCACCTGCACGCCCTGCTGCTGGACCACGGTCGGAAGACTGGGCATGGCGAGTTGAAGTTTGTTCTGCACCTGTGACCAGGCCAGGTCCGGGTCGGTGCCGGGGGCGAACGTCAGTTCAATGCGTGAACTGCCGGACGAATCGCTGGTGGCCGAGATGTAGAGCATCTTGTCGAAGCCGGTCATCTTCTGTTCGATGATCTGCGTGACGCTGTTCTCAACGGTTTCGGCCGACGCGCCGGGATAGGTAGCGGCGATGGCGATGGACGGCGGTGCGATCGGCGGGTATTGCGAAATGGGCAGACTGTAGATGGCCAACAAACCCGCCACCATCAGGATGATGGCGATCACCCAGGCGAACACCGGCCGATCCAGAAAGAATCTCGATAACATCACGGACTCCGTTCATTCAATGGGCTGTTGGTCAGCGACAGCCCCTGTATAGCGAACCAGTCACGATTCCATGACAGCAGCGATTGTGGCGGCAGGTCACTCAATGAGCCGGGGGAGCCGGGGGAGCCGGGGCATCGACCGACTTGGCGGTGGGCGCGGATGCTTTGGAATCGGCGTCCAGCGAAACCTCTTTCACAGTGGCTCCGGGACGCACTTTCTGCAAGCCCTCGATGATCACCCGATCACCGGCGGCCAAACCCGAAGAGACCAGCCACTGGTTGCCGATCGCGCGATCGATTTCGATCTTTCGCTGCACAACCTTGCCGGCCCCGTCAACGACCAGAACCAACGGTTCACCCTTGGTATTGCGCGACACCGCCTGCTGAGGAGCCAAAATGGCCTGTTCCTTCACGCCTTCCCGCACGATCGTCCTGACGAACATGCCCGGCAGCAGAACCGCATCGGGGTTGGGGAACACCATTCGCAAAATGACCGAGCCGGTGCTGGGGTCCACCGAAATATCACGGAATTGCAGCGTGCCCTTGGTCGGATACTTCGAGCCGTCTTCCATGATAAGCTCAACCTGATTCTGGCCGGCGCCGTCGTGATTGAGCCGGCCGTCCTCCAACCGGCGTTTAAGCTGCAACAGCTCGCCGGTGGATTGAGGCACATCCACATAGATCGGGTCCAGCGTCTGGATCGTGGCCAGCGCCATCGGCTGATAGGCGGTGACAATCGCGCCGTCGGTCACGGCGGACATGCCGATGCGGCCGGAAATCGGCGCGGTGATTTTCGTGTACGCCAGATTGATCCGCGCCGTTTCAACAGCGGCCTGCGCCTGTTGAATCGCCGCCTCGGCAGCGGCCTGCGCCTGCCGAAAACTTTCCACCTGCGCCTCGGCGGCCTTGAGCGATGCTTCTGCCACGTCGAAATTCGTCGCCGCCTGATCACGCTCAATGGTCGAAACCGCTTTGTCCTTGAGCAGGTCTTCGTAACGCTGCTTGTTCAGCTTCGCCAGCGCCAGCGTCGCCTGCTGCTGCGCCACACCCGCAATGCTCGCCTCCACCGCGGCCTTGGCCTGACCCGCCGCCTTCTCACTGGCGGCCAGATTCGCCGTCGCGCTGTCCAACGCCGCCTGATATTGCGCCGGGTCTATCTGGTAAAGCAACTGCCCCGCCTTCACATCCGAACCTTCCGTGAACAGCCGCTTTTGAATCAGTCCGCTGACCTGCGGTCGAATCTCCGCGACCAAATACCCGCTGGTCCGGCCCGGCAACTCCGTCGTCAACACAATCCGCGACGACTGCACCGTAATCGTCGAAACTTCCGGCACCGGCGGCGGAGCTACCTTCTTCTGCTCACAACCGGCCAGAAAAACGCTCAGCATCGCTGCAACAACACACACTCGCATCGTCTGTGGATTCATGAATGAAACTCCGATGATCGTCGCCCCATTGGCTCCTGCCCGATGGACTCGTTGCCCGTTCGGACGCCGGGGGTTTACGATCGCTGTCGCGCCTTGTTCTGCGGGGGGGGGATTCGCGGGGGAACCGTCGATCTCCTGCATTAGTCAATTCTCAATTTAATACATTCGTTTAATTTGTCAAGTAATAAACAATTTTCGATTTGAATAATTGGCGCTTGGGGATATAGTAGGGAATTGTCCAAGAGGTTTCCATTGTCCAACATAAAAAATAATGCCGCCGCGCAGGAGACTTGCCGAAAGCTGATTGAGGCCGCTGGAGAGGTATTCGCCCAATGCGGCCTGCACGCCGCCACCATCAAGCAAATCACCGACCGGGCAGGTGTGAACGTGGCCGCGATCAATTACCATTTCAAGGACAAGTTCGAGTTGTATGCAGCGGTGATCCGCTACGCGCTCAGTCGTACCCCCGTGGAACCGGTGGCCAACGAACGGTCCGATTCACCCGATGAGCGTCTGCGGGCGCACATCTCGCATTTTATCGATGATCTGTATGCCCCTTCCCGACTGACCTGGCGTGCCACACTGGTAGGCCACGAATTCGCCCAACCCACCGCCGCCATCGACGCCGTCGTCGATGAGCTGATCCGCCCTCGCGCCGACGCACTGAACAAAATCGTGCGTGAGATTCTCGGCCCCTTCGCTGACGAAAAACAGGTGCTCCGTGCCGCCATGAGCATCGGTGCCCAGTGCTTCCTCTATCTCTATCAGCGAGAAATGGTCCGCCGCCTCTATCCTCAGCTTTTGCGCAACGACAGCCGCGACGAAGTCGTCGATCACATCGTTGCTTTCTCCCTCGCCGCGCTCCATGACATGCGAAAACCCCACAAGCGCCGTGCCGCGGCTGATCGGGAGAAAGATACCGCAACACATCTTGACTCACGCGAAACCAACCGGGCCGACACATCTTTCAAACGCCGCGCCAAACGTGGAAGATGATTTCCCTTATGGCGCCGCTTCGATGCCGTGCGAGAATCCCCCCCCCGACGGGAAGCCAAAATGAAATCGATCCTTCAGACCGCCGTCCCCGATAGCGCGTTGACCACAACCGAGCAGCAGTTGATTGACGCCGCCGGCGAAACATTTGCGCGGCTGGGGTTTCACGCCACCACAATCCGTCACATCTGCCAACTCGCCCATGCCAACATCGCGGCTGTCAACTATCACTTCGGAGGGAAAAGCGGTTGTATGCCGCCACGCCGCGGTATGCCTACGACCGCGCCGCGACTCAATATCCCCTCTGGCCTCATGATCCGCGACACACCGTGATTCGACCCGAGGTGCGACTACACACCTTCGTCCATGGAATACTCCGGCGACAGATGAACCGCCACCGCGTGCCATGGTTCGGCAAATTGATACTTCGTGAGATGATGGAGCCGACGGGTATGCTCGATCCATTGATCGAACAGTTCATCCGGCCGGAAGTTGAATTCCTTCTGAACATCGTCCGTGAATTGCTCGGCCCGGCGGAGCGCAATGATTCCCGACTGGTGCAGTGGTGCGCCATGAGCATCCTTGGCCAATGCTTATTCTGCTCGCGTCCCGGCTCGCTGCTGCTCAGCCAGTACCTGAAGCGGAATTCCAACGGTCGCGATGTTGAGCGACTTGCCGAGCACATCACACAGTTCTCATTGCTGGCTATCCGGTAATTGGCGAAGAGAGACTGAGGCATCAGCCGATCGCCCGATCATGTTCTTCGAGGTCGTATTGCTTCAGCCACGTCTCTAATATTGCGGATGATGGCTGAGCGTGACCACACGGTGACCGTTTGCCAGTTGCTCGATAAGTTACGCGTCTTGCGCGGCGGCCAGCCGCCAAGCGAGTCGCGTCCCCCCGTGCGATTCTGAGCGACGGAAACGCCGTCTCCGACCACGCTGGCGAGCGGGCCGTTAACGTTGTGCTCTCTCAAAAGACAAAAAGGCAAGCAGTATTCTGCTTAGATCCTGTAAAGAATTAAAGTGATTCCTAAATATATGTACTCATCCCCTCTTTTCTTCCTCGCGGCCGAAGTGCGCCAACCCCTTGCGGGCGGCGAAAACGACACCGGCAGCATCGACAAGGTCATCAAAGCCGTGGTCACGGTGGAGTATGCGATCAGGTAGGTGGGAAAGGGAAGGGAAGCGTCAAGCCGGCGCACACGGCAAATCCATCAGGATCGAACCGGCCTTGCGATTCCATCGCTCGGCCACCAGCGGCCACCCCGACCAGTATGCCTCCACATAATCGCACCATGCCAGCCGGCCCAGAATCCGATTGCGCTCCAGGAATACATCCAGGCCTTCGCCTGATTTGGCGTGGCTTTGGTGACAATAAACCAGGCGTCGTTTTTCCTCGATGACCGAAGAAATGTTGACATACAGATCGGGGCACTTGGGATGGAACGTCGGGCCATACTCCACGGCCATATACAGTTCCGTGGTCCAGAAAAGCTGGGCCAGGTGCAAGGCGCGTGTGGCGATGCCGTACACGGCCGCATGGTCGGCCTTTTCAAGGGGATTGTGGGTGAACAGCGCCACCGGTTTGATGGCCGCGAGATGGGCCGCCACTTGTTCGCACACTTGGCGGCCGGCAAAAATCTCGCCGTCGATCTGGTCCAGAAAAGTGAGCTTGGCGTCCAGGAGGGCGCATGCGTCGGCCTCCTCCGCGGCGCGAACCGCGGCGACCTCGGCCGAGGGAGGCGGGAGGCCGGGGCCTTGCCACGAGTATCCCCGCTCGCCTTTGGAAGCGCAGAATATATGCAACTGGTATCGCTCATGCAGCAGCCAGGCCGTGCCGCCGAAAGAGAATGCCACGTCATCAGGATGAGCCACCACCAACGCGACGTTGGGCCTGGGATCAGAATGGGGCACGGGAAATCTCCTTTTCAATCCTGACCGGCGACAGGGCGCTTCACTACCATCGCGGGTCAGAGTTCCGTCACCTTCACCGGCTGAATGTTCAGTTCCCGACAAGTCGCCAATACCTGGGGATGGACCAGCGCCTGCCAGTCGATCGCCCGATCCAGCGCCACTTGCCCGGGAAGATTCTTTCCTTCATACAGGCAGGCCATCTCCTCATCGGGCTGCGCGGGATGGACGACCAAAATCGCCTCCGGCGCACCCGCGGCAACCTGCGCCCGCAGGGCCTGACAAAACCGGTCCACCCAATCCGAATGCTGATGCTCCAGGCGAACGGCGGGCACCAATCGCCACCGAATCCAGCGGCCGGAATCTCCCCCTTCATAATCGTGGCCGAAATGCGCCAACCCCTCGCGGGCGGCGAAAGACCTCATCACGGATTCAAAACGCTCGGTCGGATTCTCCGGGGTATGCACCCAGGAGTAGGCCATATGCGTGTCCAGATATTCGATGTTCAAACCCGCCTGACGGGCCGCGTGCAACTGGGCCTCGATCTCGGCGAGCATCTGTTCGAAGACCACGCCGTGCTGGAACATGGCCATCGCGTTTCGCCGAAAGGTTCCGTCCGGCTCCACGAGACTGGGCACCTGATCGCGCGGCAGCACGGGCTTCCATCGCACGTTTTCCCATTCGGAGGTGAGCGTGGTGTGCAGCCCCAGACAAACATCCTTGCGATCGCGGAACATTTCAACCGCCTGGCGAAAGGCGGAGGCCGGGACCATGATGCCCGCGTTGCGCGCCAAGCCGCGATCCACCGCGTCGGCGATGGCGCGGTTGGCGGATTCAAAGGATCCCAGGTCATCGCAGCGGACGATCAGTTTCATGATGAACCTCAGTTTGGGACAAGGTTTTTTATCACAAAGGGGCTGAGAGGCAAAGCCACAAAGGAAAAAACAAACAGAAAAACAGAATCCATTTCTTCGTTTTCTTTGTGTCTTTGTGGCTCTGCGCCCTTTGTGATATACCATTCGCGTCCAATGGTTGATTCAACTATTTGGGGGGGCATCAGCCGATGAAAGTAAGGGCCGGGCGATGGATCGTCCGGCGACCGCGGCGAACACTTCATTGGCAAGGATGCTCGGATGGTTCAGTCACGTTATAGCGTTGAACGGTTGAAGTTGCTCGATGAGGCGCGGTTTTGTCAGAAGGCCGACGTGATCAATCGGCGGGCAGACAAAAGGGGATGAGTACATATGTTGACCGCGCGAGGGCGGGCATGTAAGGTGGGGGCATGGTCGGAAGCACGAGACAACAACCCGGTGGCGCGGTGTTTCACGCTCCCAATCATGCAAGAAGGAATCTCTGTATGAACACTGCGACACAACCCATGACTTCCAACCCGGGCGCCCAGCGTCTGAAACTCGAAGCCCTTCGCGCCTGGGAACAACTTGAATACGGCATGTTCATCCACTTCGGCATGAGCACCTTCGACGGCGTGGAACTTTCCAAAGGCGATCAACCCTCGACCTTGTACGCGCCGGATCAACTGGACGTGGATCAATGGATACAGGTCGCCCGTGATGCGGGGATGCGCTACGCCGTGCTGACCGCCAAGCATGTCGCGGGGCATTGCCTCTGGCCTACCCGCCTCAATGACTATCACGTCGGCACCAGCGGCAACACCACCGATGTCGTCGAAGCATTCGTCCGCGCCTGCGAAAAGCACGGTGTGATGCCGGGACTTTACTACTGCTCCCTGGATAAACACAACGTCTTCGGCTACGACGAACGCTGCCTGCCCAATGCGAAATACGTCGAGTTTCAACTGGCGCAGGTGGAGGAACTACTGACTCAATACGGCAAGATCGGCGAAGTGTGGATCGACATTCCTCCATGCCTGGACTGGCGGGATCGCCGAAGGCAGTACGATCAGATCGCGCGCCTTCAGCCGCAGGCGATCATCATGATGAACCACGGCTTCGGCGACGGCGGCAAACTGGATGTCAGCAAGGTTTGGCCGACCGATCTGATGGCGATTGAACGATGGCTGCCTTCGAGTCATCGCGGTTATGAACGGTGGCACAAAATCCCGCAACTTCCGCAGATCGGGCAGGAATCGCTGAATTACTACATCCCCGGCGAAGTCTGCGATCCGATCGGTTATGAGTGGTTTTACATGGAAGGCGACAAGCCGCGCAGCGATGCGGAGTTGCTGGGGATGCGATTGATCTGCAAAGAACGTCACACGAATCTGCTGCTGGACGTCCCGCCGGATAAACATGGCGTCATTCCAGACATGCACATCCAATCGTTGAAGCGTTTGCGAAAGAATTACGAAAGAACGATGGTCGAATAGGTGCAGGAGGTGCTGATTGTGAAGGAACTCGGACTGGCGTTGGTGCGCGTCCCCGACAACCGGGTCATTCTGACACCCTGACACCCGATGAGTGAAAAAATCTGCTGCGGTGGGGCAAGGATGGCTTGCTTCAGCGAAGAAAAGGGGATGGCAATACGAACTGACAAAAGAACCTTTTGCGGCTTTGACTTCAATCCGCAAGCACCATTCGCTGACAGGAGGCTTTTTCTTTCGGCCGCCTACGGCTGCTGAATGCCGCTGTTCGGATCATAGCTGTTGGCATCGTTGGTTACTTCCTCGGCCTTGCTGCTCAGCCACGAGGTGAGGTCGTTGCGGAAGTAGATCAGCAGTGCCAGCAGGGGCAGGGCGATGGCGGCGAGAATCATGATCTTCTCGATGGCCTCGGCGCCCTGTTCGTCGTGATGGGCCTGTTTGAGGATGTTCAGTAACGCTTTCATGGGTTGATCCTTTCGTTGTGCGATGCGCGGTTCCGGGGTTCCGGGGTTCCGGGGGCGCGGGGAAGACATGCCCGCTGAAGCGGGCACGCCGGGGGGTCAGGGAAACGGCATCGCGTTGAGTGTGGTCATCATCTGGTAGTAACCGATCAGCGTGGCCAGCGCGAGTTTGATCGTCCAATAGCTGGGCAGGGCGATCGCGGCCAGAAGCAGCGTCCATTCCAGC
>JBAYVY010000003.1:0-30596 GCA_041674345.1 Phycisphaeraceae bacterium
AAAACCCCGCCGAGAGGTTCTGGCAAACCAGAACACGCGGGATCACCGCCTGACTCTCGTGACGTGCCTGGAACATGCCGCGATTATATCGGCCTATCGCGCTTTTTGTCAAAAGAATTGCGCGTAATGATAAAACCATCTCTTTGACGCGGGATATATTTGGATGGTCAGACCCTCGGTGTCCGTCGAACTTCAACCCCCTTTGAACCAGGGCGAAGTCATACCGTCCAGCGGCCTATCCACCATTCAAGGAACAGGAGATCGAATCATGAGTAGGAATATGTCACGTCCGGTGATTCTGCTGTCGGCTGCCGCCTGTCTCGTTGGCGCGGGAGTGGTGCAAAACGCCCGCGCCACCATCATCAATGTCGATTACGGCAGCGCAAGAACCACAACGTATTTGTTTCAGGGCCAGGGAGCGATGCTCGATCCCGACCACACCAATCCCTATTGGAATCCAGCCGCCGCAATCCCTGTCAGCCCGCAGACTGTGACCAACGCGCTGGCCAGCGATGGCGCGACCGCCACCGGCGTGACTGTGACCGTCACGGGTGCCAATCAAGCCACCTCCAGGGGTTCTGGGTCCACCACGGCTGCATCTGGGTTGCTCAATGCCTGGACCAATAATTTCCTGTACGTCACCACTCCGCTATCACTCGATTTCTCGATCACCCAACTTCCGGCGAATGTCGATTACACCCTATACATTTACGCGGTGAACGGTGGTTGGGCCGCCGCTTCCCCCGGCAACCGCGTTCAAAATGTCTCCGTGACCGGCGGCACGGCGCACAACGGCATATCCAGCGCCAGTGGAACCCAAGCCACCAGTTTCGCCGAGGGCGTGAACTACGTGATCTTCACCGGCAGTACCGGCCCCGGCGGCACGGTCAACGGGTCCATCTCGTCCAATTCGGCGGTGGGCGGCGGCGTCGCCGCTGAAATCAACGGCCTGCAAATCAGCTACGTCCCCGAACCGGCGACGCTGGGTCTGCTGGCGATCGGCGGGTTGATGATGCTGCCGCGGCGCGGTCAGCGGTCATGATTCCTCGATATTCCTCCTCCGCCGCCGACTCACTGGACGGTGCATCGGCGGTTTGAATCGTCTGATACAACTCACGGCGAATCGCAGCCATGTTCAATGGGCGATGTGATGCGAACATCCCGTCGGCGCGGCTCGTTCTCTTTATACATCGCACATCAAACATTGGACGTGGTTTCATCCTCGTCGAACGCCTCGGCGTCATCGCCATCGTATCCAACGTTCATTGATCCCTGATGAGCCGTTGCGCCAAGCCGATTCCGTGGCCATGTCATATGAAACGCAGGTCCGTGCCGATGTTGCGACGTGACTTGCGTATCTTTCCCATTCCAATGGGCGATGCCGCTTTTCGGAAAAACATATGCGCAAAATGATAAAATCCGTCCCGCCTGACCGGGTACACTTCAGACGCAAAGCGGCTGGAAATATCGCGTATCGTGTTTGACTGAACCCGCCGACCTGGTGGTGCCGCCGCATGGGACGTTCATCGTTCGGGGTATGCGGCGGCATCCGCGATGCCCTCCCACCGCCACATGGTGCGGAACAACCGGCATCCCGCCTACAGGAGTTCCAATGTCAAAGTCTCTCGTACTCATCTGGTGCGTGTGTGCCGCCTTGTGGTGCGCCGGTGTCCCGGTGTCGGCAGAAGATTCCCCGCCCCCGGAAGTTGCCCCGGCCCCGGAAGTTACCCCGGCCCCCGCCCCGGAAACCGGCAAGGTTGTGTCTCCTGTCGCCGGGCCGCGAATGGGCATGAATCTGAACGGGCCGTCGGACTGGAACTCTGAGTTGCCGTTCGTGGATGTCTTCCATATGTCCCGCCCGTGGGTCGGTCAGAAGAAGGGCGAGAAATGGGGCCAGGGGCCGGTGTCGGAACTCGACGCGCACGGCTGGGTGAAAAAGGTCGAACCCGACTGCTGGGCCACGACGCTGATGTGTACCATCTCCGGCGGGCATTATCCGTCCGGCCGATACACCGTTCTCTACCAGGGCGAAGGCAAACTCACCTTCAGCGACAATGTGAAGATCGTGGACGAGTCGCAGCCCGGTCATCTGGTCATCGAAGTGGATTCGACCAGGGGGGCGATCTTCATGAATATCGTGAAGACCAACCCTGACAACTATCTTCGCAACATCCACGTCATCATGCCCGGCTTTGAAGACACGTATCAGACCGAGCCGTTCCATCCCGGCTTTCTCAAGCGGTGGCAGGGCGTGGCGTGTTTCCGATTCATGGACTGGATGGGGACCAACAACTCGAAGATTGTGACGTGGGCCGATCGCCCCACGCCGGACGATGCGACGTACAGCGGCAAGGGCGTCCCGCTGGAGGTGATGATCGACCTGTGCAATCGTCAAAAAGCCGACGCTTGGTTCTGTATGCCCCACTTGGCGGATGATGAATACGTCCGGCAATTCGCCGCGATGGTCCGGGAGAAACTCGACCCGTCGCTGAAGGTGTACGTCGAATACTCCAATGAAGTGTGGAACAACATGTTCCAGCAAGCCCGCTACGCACAGAAAAAGTCGCTGGAACTGGGCCTGGGCGAACCCAAACGTCCGTGGGAAGGCGCGTGCCTGTATCACACGCGGCGTTCGCTGGAGATATTCAAAATCTGGGAAGAGGTGTTCGGCGCCACCGACCGGCTGGTGCGCGTGATCGCCTGGCAGGCGGCCAGTGATGGGCGCTATTGGCTGGACGGCATGTTGCTCTCCCGCATCCAACCGGGGCAGGTCGATGCGCTGGCGATCGCGCCGTACATCACCTTCATCGTGCCGGGAACGTCGAAAAAGCCCGACGCCCTGACCGCCGACAAGGTCGCCGCATGGTCCGTCGATCAGGTGTTGGATTACGTGGAACAGAACTGCCTGCCGATCACCGACAAGTGGATCAGGAACGCCAAAACCGTCGCCGACAAATACGGCCTGCGCCTGATCGCCTACGAAGCCGGCCAGCATCTGGTCGGCGTACACGGCGGGGAAAACAACGACCCGATGACCCGCCTGTTCCTTGCGGCCAACGACTCGCCGCGAATGGGCGAAATCTACACGCGGTATTACCGCGTCTGGCAGGACAACGGCGGCGGGCTGATGGCCGTCTTTTCCAGCGTCGGTAAATCCAGCAAATGGGGCAGTTGGGGCCTGCTCCAGTACGCCGACGAAAATCCCGCCGCCAGTCCCAAGTTCATGGCGACCATGCGATGGGCCGCTTCCCTCGGTCAGCCGGTGAATGTGCCCGCATCGCCCCCGGCGCCACCGCCGGCCCCCGCGCCCCCGGCATCACCCGCGTCACCGACACCCCCGACACCCACGGCACCTGTCCAGAATTGATTCTCCGCATCAGGGGCGGAAAGAGTTTCCATGACACCCCGTTCGTACAACCCGCTTTCATCCTCCCCGATGCAGGATCATTTGAACATGACCGAACGCCTCGAACCCGTCACCGTGGACCTGCCGCTCCCGGCGACGGATCAACACGCCGGCGTCCAACCCCGGTTCATCTGGCACGCCCGACACGCCGCGCCAGGCCTGCCCCTGGACTGGTGTCTTGTCCACCACGACCTGCATCTGGCCGCCCCGCCGCACAGCGCCTCGCTCCACCTGTTCGCTTCCACGCGATACCGCTTGCGCATCAACGGCGACATCCTCGGCTCCGGCCCGGCCCGCTATGTCCCCGGCCACGAAGAATACGACACCTTCGACATCGCCCCCCATCTGCGAATCGGCGACAATCGCATCACCGTCGAATGCTGCTTCATCAACGCCAATAATTACCAGTCCATGCCCGAACCCGCCGGACGCTTCATCGCTTGGGGCCGCGTCGTCCGCGACAACGGCGAAACGATTGACCTGGCCACGCCCGGCGATTGGCGCGCCGGGCACTGCGATGCGTGGTTGCCCGCGGTCCCGTCCTTTTCTTTCGCCATCGGCCCCGTCGAAGTGCTCGACCTGCGCCGCCCGCACGCCGACCGCTTTCTTCCCAACGCGATGCCGGATGCTTCCCACGACTCATCGCGCCTCGCTGTAATGAACGCGCCCCCGCTCCCGTTGCGGCCACGCTCGATCGGTATGCCCGATCCCTCGGCCTTCCACACGCCCCGCCTCCTTCACACCGCCCGCCTGTTCGACCACGAACAATGTCTGGGCTTTGTCAGCATCGACCGGCAAGCCCCGCACGAAGACCACGCGACCGCCCGACTCAAACGCTTCCGCTATGCCGCCTTCATCCACAGTCCCGTCGCCCAATCCATCACCGCCGGCTTGCATTGGGGGCCTCATTTCCTCAACGGCCAACCCGTCGCCGCCGAGTACGATGCCACGCGCGGCAATCGCCAAAACGCCTCCCTTTCCCTCAACCCCGGTTGGAACCTGCTCTGCGGCGAACCCCAGCAACTCCACTCGTGCTATCCGCTGCTGATCGGCCTGCCCCCGGATGCGGGCCTGATCGTTCGCTCCGGCCCCGATGAAAACGACCGCCATTGCCTGCGGTACGCCGACCCCGAACACCTTCGCCCCGATGCGAGTTGGGCCGACCACCCCCCCGCCGACGAACAACAACTCGAGGCCTGTCCGATTCACTGGCATCACATTCCCCTGGATACTCCCCCCGCCTGCCCCGCTCGCATGATGAGCTGGGATCGCCCGGACCCCGCGTCCATCGACCCCGCCCCCGCCCTGCCGATCACCCTGCCGGCTTCGACACGACAGTGGACCGCCGTGTTCGACTTCGGCGAAGAATATCTCGGACACGTCACCCTCGACCTCGACGCGCCGTGCGGTTGCGTCGTGGACCTGGCCTACGACGAACGGCTGCGCGAAGACGGCTCCATCGCGTTCTTCCGATCCAACCCCTTCGTCGAATCCGCCGATCGTTTCATCTGCCGCGCCGGACGCCAGTCCATCGAAACCTTCCACCCCCGCGGCGGACGTTACTTGCAGATCACCCTCCGTCGCCCGCCCGGCGACACGACACCCCTCACCCTGCACAACGTCCGGCTGCGAAGCGCACGCTGCCTGCCCCGCTTCACCGGCGAGTTCCACTGCGACGATTCGCTGTTCGACTGGACCTGGCAAACAGGACTGGCCACCCTCCGCGCCGGCATCGAGGATTCCTTCTGCGATTCCCCCTGGCGCGAACGCGGAACCTACCTCGGCGATTCCTACGTCCAATCCCTCATACTCCTGGCCGCCGGCGACGATCATCGCCTGGCGCGGCGTGCCTTGCGCCTCTGGGCACAAGGTCAGCGCGACGACGGCCAGATGCCCGGCGTCGTTCCCGCGTGGCTCCGTCTGCCACACTCCGACTTCACGCTCATCTATCCCATCTGGCTCCGCGACTACTGGGCACGCACCGGCGATATCCAAACCGTCCGCGACTGCCTGCCCGCCGTCCAACGCATCCGGCAAAGCCCAACATGGATCACCTCCCGCTCCAACCTCTGGGACGCCACCGAAGCCAATCGTCTGTTCATCGACTGGAGCGTCGCGCAGGAGGCGCGCGTCTGCGATGAAAGCGGCGTGCTGAACGCGCTGCGAATCGCCGCGCTGCGTTGCACCGGCGAATTGCTCGCGGCCCTGCATCGCCCCGATCACGCCGCCACCTGTCTCCGCGAAGCCGATGACCTTCAACGCCTCTTCCAGCAACGCCTCTGGCTCACGGATCATCGGCGTTTCGCCGGCGGAACCCGCGACGGCCGCCCGATTGAAACCGAGATTCTCCACGCCAACGTACTCGCCCTCGCCTACGACCTGCCCGACGAACAGCAAAAGCCCCATCTGACACGCTACGTCATCGACCGTCTGCTGGAAAACGCCGACCGCGCCATTCAACCCGACGCGCCCCACGGGTTCCTCGAACTTTTCTATCTCAAGTTCGCCCTCGATGCGATGGTTCGCGCCGATCGCCACGACATCGCCGAGCGGATCATCCGCCAGCATTACGGCATCATGCGCGAACATGGCGCATGGACCTTCTGGGAAGCGCTGCACCGCGGCGTGCGGGGGCGCGACAGCTTGTGCCACGCATGGTCCGCCGCCCCGATGGAGTATTTTTCCCGCTACGTGCTCGGCGTGCGGGAGAAAACCCCCGGACAACCCGATCACCTGATCGTCGATCCCCGATCGGTTTCGATCCACCAGGCCCGCGGCGTCGTGCCCCATCCCGCCGGACCGATCCGCGTCAGTTGGACCCGCCGCCCCGATGGAACCCTGACCCTCGAAACCTCCGCCCCGCCGGGCGTCGAGTTGAATCGCTGTTCGTGACGCGACCGAACCGGCTTCCATACCCAAACCCCACCGCCGAATGTATCCTGTTGCGCGTTGTCACGGAGTCTGTCATCATGCCGTTGAATATCGTTCCACAACCCCGCAAAGTCAGACACTCGAACGGCTTTTGCCTCTGGCGTTTCACCTCCGTGAAACACGGTGATTTACCCGCGCCCGGCCGGCCGGCGCTGAAACATAAACTCATCGAACTGGGCCTCAGGGGCCAACGGGTTTCCGACATGCCCGCGCTGACGATGGTGTTCGGCGAACAAACGGAAATCACCGCGCCCGATCAACCCGAAGGATACGCCTTGCGCATCACGCCCGCCGGCATCACCGTCCGCGGGCATGACGCGGACGGATTGTATTGGGGCCTGGTGACGGTCGAGCAACTCGTCGCCGGCGCTTCCAACGGCCGGTTGCCCTGCGTGACGGTCCACGACTGGCCCGCGTTCGCCGTGCGATATCACCACGATGATGTTTCGCGCAAACAGATTTCCACGGTGGATGATTTCAAGAACATCATTCGCCGATTGTCAAGTTTCAAAATCAATCATTACACGCCTTACATGGAAGATGTGCTGTTTCTTCCCTCGCATCCCGACATCGGCCGGGGGCGGGGACGATTGACTCCGGCGGAAGTGCGGGCCGTCCTCGCCGAGGCGAAACGGCATCATGTCACGGTTTTTCCGACGTATTCGCTGGCGGGGCATCAGGAGAATCTGCTGTCGCAGCCGCGTTACCGCAAGTATGCGCGGGAGGTTTTTCAGCCACCGTCTTCTTATGATCCGACCAAGCCGATTCTCAAGCCGTTTCTGCGGCGGGTGATCGCCGATGTATGCAACTTATTTCCCGATGCGCCGTACTTCCACGCCTGTTTCGATGAGATACAGGGCCTGCCCGCCGAGCAGGTGATCGCGCACGCCAACTGGTGCGCCGCCCAAATCGCCTCGCACGGCAAACGCATGTTGATGTGGGCGGACATGTTCAAAAATCATTTCGGATTGAAACGACTCGGCGAACTGCATCCGAACATCATCCCCGTGGAATGGAATTACGGCGACCCGCGCCAATCCGCCGGGCAATATCGTCAGGCGAAGATCACCCCCTGGCTGCTGGCCGGTTACGGCAACTGGCAGAAGTTCCTGCCGGATTTCACCGACGGAAAGCGCCATATGGATCAGTGGGCGGCGACGGCGCGCCGCGGAAAAATGCCGGCCTTCGGCGCGTCGCAGTGGGGAGACGACGGTTACGAAAACCATCGCGATCTGGCGTGGAACCTGTTCGCCTACAACGCGGAAGTCGCTTGGACGGGCAAACCGGCAACCGCCGATTTTGAAAAGCGATTTCAGACCGTGTTCTACGGACGCCCCTTGCCCCGGCTTGAACAACTCATCAGCGACATCGCGCCCCACCGGCGCATCGCCGCCCGCCGCACGTGGCAGTTGTTTCGATATTCCATGCCCGCGATGGCGCGACTGGCGTCCGCCGAACCCCAAATCATCGAAGACGCGCGGCACGATCTGAAAGTTCTGACCCGCGCCTTGCGGACCCTGCCGGAGCTTCAACGCACGGCGCGGCGAAACCAGGACCATCTGGATCATTTCACCGTCGCGCTGGAACGGGAGATCAATACCCGCCGGCGGCTGCTGCTCGCCGATCGCGTTCGGCGGACCTGCAAGCGCGACGGCCTCACGGCTTTGCCATCGCCTTTGCGGCAATCGCTTGACGAAGCGCAAGCCGATCTTCGCCGGGTCATGGACCTGTATCGCGCGGCGTGGCTGAGGCATAACAAGAAGCCGAACATCGAAGTGTCGCTGGCGGTGTACGATCAGGTCATGGATTCCATCAGGCGAATCATCGCCCCGGTTCCGGCCGCCGCGACGAAAACCATGAGGCCGCTGGAACTGAATGAATACTACAACAGCACCATGCCCGAAGTGGCGGATTTGCCGCTGCGTCGCGGGCGGGTCAATCGGGTGCCGTTCCTGTTCGCCCCGGTCAGTCACACGCACATCGCGGTGCGGCAGGACAAGCCGCTGGTGGTGACGTTTTCGCCGGCGCGTGTCCGGGACGTGCATCTGATTTACGGCGCGCAAACCATCGACCGGCAAACGCCGCGCGACGCGGTGGAAGTGGCGTTGTTTCACGGGGGAAAAGAGGTTTTCGTCGAGCGGCTGAAAACCATCACGCAACTGTGCGACTGGTGGGCGCCGCTGGGCGAACATCTTTGGGCCGGCGGCGGCTTCCAATATGTCGATCAGCGCCGCAACGCTTACGCGCTGTCGCCGGGACACGGCCACGGGTTGATGCACCTGAGGCATTTCCCGATCTCCAAGGCGATGTCAGCCGACGCGCTGCGCATCCGCAACCTGGGCGAGGAACAATTCAACCTGTTCGCGGTGACGTTGGAACACGAATAGAATCGCATAAGGAGACAGGAGATATTATATTCGGAGCGCCGTGGGTTCTTACTCCTGACTCCTTCTCACACGCTTTCCAAAATCGCGGACGAATACATCTGGAGTTCATTGACGTGATCGAACTGAAAAAACAGCATCCCGCCACATCGCGTTTGGTTCCGCTGGAGCAGGTTCGTCTGCAAAGTGATGCGATTGGCGCGCGTCGGCTGATCGTGAAGGACGGCATGGGGCGGGTGTATGTGGATCGGAAAATCAAGCCCCGTCAATGGGTGAGATTCGTCATCCGCGGCGCGGCGGGTCGGCAGCACATCGCGGTGACTGACGCGGAAGGCGGTGTGTTGGAAGAGCGATGGATCGAGCTGTCGCCGCGAACGGGACTGACATGCGATCGCGGTCCATATGCGGAACTTTTGCGACGGCTTCGGCAGATGATCGAGCAGGAAGCCGAATCGAAAAGCTGGGTCATCAACGGGCGGTCGTACTACATGCCGGTGTGCTGGAGCCGCGATCTGGTTTATACGCTCAAGGCGGCGAAGTATTTCATCGCCGATGTGCGAAGCGGGCTGGATTACTGGATGGAGTCGCAGTTGCCCAGCGGGATGTTCTGGGATTGCATTTATGAAAACGGTGAAGCGCCGGCCCCGACGTGGTTCGGCGAGGCGCTGGGCAAGGGGTGGTTCAAATACGACGAGGGTATGAAATACATCGTGCGGCGTGTGCCGGTGCTGGCCGATACGGAATATGTTTTCACCGAGGGGGTCTGGTATGCGTGGAAAGCCGGGGGGGATGATGCGTGGATGCGGAGCCAGTTGCCCCGTCTGGAAAAAGCACTGACGTACATGACCAGCGATCCGCTGCGGTGGAGCGAGAAGTTCGGGCTGGTCCGCCGGTCGTTCACCGCCGACGAGTGGGACTTCGCCAATCCGCACTATTGCGCCGGCGATCATCGGTGCATCCATCGGGGCGATCCGACGTTTTTGTTCCACGGCAACCAGTCGGGCCTGTACGCGATGTATTGGCGCATGGCGGAAATGTACGAACATCTGGGCGACAGCGAACGCGCCAGGCAATTGCGGGAAGACGGCGAAGCCCTGCGAAGCCGCGCCAACCGCAAACTTTTCTTCGGCAATGTGTACGGGCATATGATCCCCGAAACGCTGGACCCGCGGAAGGTGTACGCGCGGGTCGGCGACGAACGCGAACGCATGAGCTTGTCCACCGGCTACACCATCAACCGCAAACTGCCCACGCATGACATGGCGGTGAAAATTCTCCGTGAATATCAGCGCCGCGGGAAACTGCACCGCAAGACCAGCTTCGCGGAGTGGTGGACGATGGACCCGCCCTACCGCCCCGACCAATGGCCCGGCCAGCAGAGCCACGCCGCCGGTTGCCCCGAAGGTGAATACATGAACGGCGGCATCTGCACGATCATCGCCGGTGAAATCGCCAAGGCCGCGTTCGATCACGGTTTTGAAAACTACGGCGTGGATATCCTCGATCGCGTCTGGCGATTGTGCCGGCGTGACGGCGGGCATCTGCATCAGGTGTACAAGCGCCTGCCGGAAAATCCGAAACTGCCGAAGACGACGTTCCGGCATGTCGATCTGCGGTCGCACGCCAATCGCTCGCTGAAACGCGGGTCGTACCCACATGTCCCGGCGTGGACCGACGAAGGCGACAACGACATGCGAAATCTGCCGGTGGGCAAGGGCCGGTTCGGCGCGATTGAGTTTGACGTGATCGACCCGGCGAAAAACGACGGCCGCGCGATGCTGTACCTCAAGCCCGGCTCATGCGATGTTCCGACCGCGGCGAATATCGACGTTGCGCATCTGCGGGGCCGAAGCGTGTATTTCCTTCATGCGATGGCGCACTCGATCAGCGGCGGCGCGGTGGCGGGCATCTACGATGTCACCTACGACGATGGTTGCGTTGAACGCATTTATCTGCGCCACGGGCAGGAGATCAATCTCTGGTGGGGCACCAGCGACCGGGCTGTCAACCGCGCCATGGCGCGCCGGGCGTGGTGGGGAGGCAATCCCACCTGGAAAAACGTCGGGCTTTACATGTTCGGCTGGAACAACCCGCACCCCGACAAAGCCATCACCGCGATTCGCGCCGAAGCGGTCGGCACCGGCGGACGAGGCGGTTCCGGGGGCGGTTCCGGGGGCGGCATCATGCTCGGCGGGATCAGCGTCAGCGATCAGCCGGTCGCTTTTGAGGCGGAAATCAGATCGTACGGCCTGCCCGACTGCTGGGCGCACGCGGCGGTTTACCACGCCATCGCCGAAGGACTGGCCGGTATCGAAGACGCAGGCGTCGCCTTCTCGACCGCGCGGGTCAGTCCGCGCTGGGCCGCCGCCGCCACCGCCAGGGCCGACGCCACGCTCCACTACCCAGCGTCCGGCGGCTACTGCGCATATGCCTATCGCCTGGATCGGCGTCGCAAAAAAATCACGCTCGATCTGACCGGCGCTTTCACGCAGGCACATGTTCACTGTTTGTTGCCCGGTCGGCGCGTACGCCGGGTACTGGTCGATGGCAGGGAACATGCTTTCGAGATCGTGCGTGTGGAGCGTTCGGTGTACGCCGATTTCAATATCGTCGGTTTGCCCCGCCGGCCCATCGTGATTGAATACGATCGGTGATCGGCATGCGTTTCGGATAAGCGCATGTTCCGATTCTTATCGCAAAGGGCGCGGAGTCGCCCAGACGTAAAGGAAACGGTTCCGCGGCAGCACCGCATGTCAATGCGGTGCCCGGAACACGGTACGCCCCGGCACCGCAATAACTTGCGGTGCTATTCCCGACGACGGGCGGCTTCACTTGGCCAGGCCGCTCCAGAAGGCGCTGACCGTGTCGGGATTGCCGCTCTGGAAGGGAATGTTCGGCTCCGGCACGGCCTGCACATGGATGTCGAGGAACAACGTGTTCATGGCGTCGCTGTGGGGGATCAGCCGTTGGTGAAATACTCCCAACCCGAATTCGGGATAAATGAATATCCCGAAAAAAGTCACCCAGGCCGGCTTGCGATTTGGGGGGTCCGTCAATGACTTTGTTTTCAGTGAAAACAAAGTCATCGTCACACGCTCGGCCTGTATCTGAAAGGATACTTCACGCAAAATGCGGTGAACTCTCTTTTAACCGAACTGGGATTGGTCGGCAGATCATTGGCGCAGAGCTATCGCCTTGCCGAATACACTAAGGAGCCGCGAAATAATAACTTGATAAATTACGATCTTGGCCGAATGGTGTAATTCCACTCGCCGTGAAAGTCGTCCGGCGTGCAGTGGATGGCCGCCGGTTCCTTGTCACTGACCTTTCGACCGGTCGGATATGGTGTCAGCAGCATCAGTACGATCACCGTCACCCAAATCGCCCAGCGCGGAAACCGTCGCGCATCCGCCGATTCAATCGTCGCCATCGACATGCCGGAACCCCTTTCATGCAAATCACCCGCATTTTACCCAAGCACGGGATGGCCTTCTTAGGCCAGACCGTGGTCATTCCTCATTCAAACTCAAACGACGGGTTCGCCATGATGATCGGCCTCCGCCCTCCCACGTTCAGCAGCAATCCCACCAACAGATAATTCGCCACCAGCGACGACCCGCCGTAGCTGATGAACGGCAGCGTCATGCCCGTGATCGGCAACACCCCCACCGTCATCCCGATGTTCACCAGCATCTGCGTGAACACGATCGTCACCACCCCCACCGCGATCAATCTCGCAAACGGGTCTTTCGTCATGCCCGCCGCCGCCAGGCCCGCGACGATCAACAGCAGGTTCAAACCGAACACCGCCAGCCCGCCGATCAACCCCCACCGTACGCAGATCACCGCGAAAATCATGTCGTTCTGCGGCTCCGGCAGCGCGTTGTAATCCACCAACACCTTCGCCTGCGCTTCGCCCTGCCCGCTCACGCCGCCCGCCCCCACCAACGTCATCGCCTTGTAACCCTGAAACCCGATCGACGACCGGTATCTCGGATCGCCCCGCACCTGGCTTATCATCGCCATGATGCGATCCTTCTGGTGCGGCTCAAGCAGCGGGTACATCGCCGGCATCAGCGCCAGCCCCACCAATATCACCGCCAGTAAATGTTTCAATCGCGCCCCGGCGGCGGTGAGCATGGCGAACAGCACCGGCAGAAACACCAGCGACGTGCCGAGGTCCGGCTCCTTCAAAATCAACCCCATCGGCACGAACGTCAGCAACGCCGGCGCGAGCAGCCCCCGGAAGGTGCGGTAGTTGCTGCGGAACCGCAGGTACGCCGCCAACGCCAGCACGTAGGCCACCTTCGCCAACTCGCTGGGCTGGAACATCATGAACTGAAGGTTGAACCATCGCCTGGCGCCGTTGCGCACCGGAACGAACGCGTGAGGCACCCCCGGAATCAGCAACACGATCAGCATCACGCCGATCACGATCAGCATCGGATACGCCAGCGGAACCAGCCGCCGGTAGTGAATCACCGCCGCCAGCACCATCGCCGCCAGCGCGACCGGCACGAACTTGATCTGCGGCCAAACGAAATCCGCATCCGCCACGCTGATCGCCTCGACCCCCATCGCCGTCATCGCCCCCGCGGCCAGAAGCGCGAGATGCCCCACGTTCGGCACCAGCACCGGACGAAACACCCGCACCCATTGACGCAGCGTTGAAGCCATCGCCGCCAAGGTTATCACATTTTGATTCCCCCGCCGCCGCCCCAACCCGCTATTTGCTGGCCAGTTCTTTTTGCCGTTCAAGCTGCTCGCGGCGATGGCGGATGAAGTCGATCCGCATCTTCGCCGCCTGACGCGCGGTGTTGTGAACCTCGACCTGTTGCTTGATCTGTCCGGACAGCACACGCAGAAAACCCAACATCGTCAGCAGCGCCACGCCCACGACAACCGGCCAGTATTGAAGCAGTGCGTCGAAACCCATCTCCCCTGCTATCGGCATAACCACGGGGGTGACTTCATCTCAAAAAAGGTGTGTGAGGGGTTTGCGTCCTGCGTCCTGCGTCTTGCGGAAAATCGCCACTCCCACAACACGCAAGCCGCAGGACGCAAGCCCCTCCCCACACCCTTTCTCACTCGCCGCCGGTCGCTCCGCTGCGCCGGCGTTTGAGTTCGCCGCGTTGCTTCTTCTGTTCGATCCGACGCCGCTGGCTCCCGACGGTGGGCTTCGTGGGTTTTCTCTTGCGGGGCCGGTGCAGCGCTCTGACCAATGCCTCTCGCAATTTTCCCACGCACTGGTCCCGGTTGGCGATCTGCGAACGATGTTCCTGACTGGTGAATTGCAATTGCCCTTCACTGTCGGTTTGCGACGCGAGTTTCATCATCGCATACGCCGGCAAATACGGCCCCAAATCGTCCAACGCCACGACCAACACCGCCTTGGTGTTGAGTTTGTTGACATTCTGCCCGCCGGGGCCGGAACTGCGGGCGAATGAAAACCGCAACAGCGAAACGGGCATCGCTATGCCAGGGGCGATCGTGAGGGTCGAGCCGTCGGTCATATGTTCATTATCGGATTTTTGACCACAAAGGCACAGAGCATGAAAACAAAACAGCGGAACATGCCGCGTTTGAATCGTAATGTTATGCTTTTCTGTTGTTTTGATGTTCTGTTTTTTCTTCCTCCGTGGCACGCTGTGGTGAAATTTCTTTTCGATTGCGTTGCCGGGCCAAATCGCCGACAATCTTACCCGGTTACATGGAGGTGACCCATGACGCACGCCACGATGGACCCCCGGAAGATTCGGCGAACCATTCTGACCAATCCCGACTTCACACCTGTCGAAGTCACACCGACCGCCTTTACTTCCGGGGGATTCCTCAGCCGGCCCCATGTCCTCGAAGCGGCCGCGGCCTGTTTCGAGGAACTGGGTTACGACGGGCTGACCATTCGCGCCATCGCCTCCCGCCTCGGCTGCTCGGTCGGCAGCATCTACCGCTATTTCACCGACAAACGCGAGTTGCTCCTGGCCTGTGCATCGCAAGTGCTCGAACCCGTCGCCGATGCGTTGGAACGCGATCACATCACGTTCGCCGCGTCGGTCTCGCTTTATGTTCAACAGGCCCGCGCGATGGGCGAGCAGTATCGGCTGATGTTCTGGTTGTGTGACACGCCCGCGACCCCCGGCATGTTGCCGGTGTTTCGCCGCATTCTCGATGCGTGGGCCGAACTGCTGGGCGATGAGACAGCGGCACGCGACCGCTGGGCGCAGTTGCACGGAATGCTGGTCATCGGCGAAGATGCGACACGCATCGACGAGGTGATGGGCGAAGCCGCGCCGGACGTGATTGAACATCCCATCACCCTTCCGGGGGACCGCCCCTGGAATGTGGAGCGGGAACCGGACCCCGCTGACGCCGAGGATGTAACGCTGTTATGACTGAGAAGTTCGGTTGAAACACAAGAGGGCACGGAGCACACAGAGAGAGATTTTCAATGTGTTTTTCCCGGTTTTCACCTCTGTGAACTCCGTGTCCCCTGTGTTGAAATCGCATTTTGCAAAAGTCCAGTTTTAACCAACCTGCCGATGGAGCGAAGATGTCCGAACATGTTCCCAAATCCGTCGTGACCGAGGAGGATCGTCTGGCGGCCGAGGCGCCGGTGATGGTCAGCCGGTGGGCGATCCATCGGCGGATGTACGACTGGGTGCTGGGTTTCGCGCATCACAAACATTCGACCGCGGCGCTGGCGGTGCTGAGTTTCGCGGAGTCGAGTTTTTTTCCGATTCCGCCGGACGTGCTGCTGATGCCGATGTGTCTGGAGCGGCGGAATCGCGCGTTCTGGTATGCGACGGTCTGTTCGATCGCCAGCGTGTTGGGGGGCATGCTCGGCTACCTCATCGGCTGGTGGGTCTGGACACAGGTCAGCGGCTTTTTCTTCCACTACGTTTTCAGCGAAAAAGACTTTAACACCGTCTCGGCGATGTATCATCAAAACGAGTTCATGGCGGTGTTCGCCGCCGGTTTCACACCGCTGCCTTACAAGGTGTTCACCATCGCCGCGGGGGTTTGCGAGATCGGGTTCGGCATGTTCGTCGTGGCGTCGGCGTGCAGCCGCAGCGCGCGGTTTTTCCTGGAAGCGGCGTTGGCGTGGAAGTTCGGCCCGCCGGTGCGCGTCTTCATCGACAAGTATTTCAACTGGCTCTGCATCGGCGTAACCGCGGTCGGGGTGCTGGGCTTCGTCGCAATCAAGTATTGGCATTGAACAGGCGTGAGGCGTGAGAAATTTTATTCGCACGCCGGGGGTTCTGTCTCCTGTCTCCTGTCTCCTGTCTCCTGTCTCCTGTCTCCTGTCTCCTGTCTCCTGTCTCCTTCTTACGCGATTTCTCACAACCGCCATTCCAGCAGCTTTTGCTTTGATCTCATGTAGTGCTGGAAATCCGCCCAGATCACGTCCGGCGGAACCGCGTGATCCACCGTCGGAATGAACCCGCCCTCCTCTATCAACGGTCGCAATGTTCGCGGATGCGCATCAATGGCGTCGGGGCCTTTGGCCAATTCGCGTTTATCCACGCCCCCCACAATCGCAGCGATTTGCCGAAGGTTTTGCGCAGTCGGATCGGATACGGGTCCGCGGCCCGCTCCATCGGCCAGATCGCATCGACGCCCGCGTCCATCATCATCGGAATCAGCACTTCGGAATTGCCGTCGGTGTCAAGGCAGATGTATCGCACGCCGTGTGATTTGTAGAACGCGATCAACCGGCGAAATCGCGGAAGGATGAACTCCTTATAAGTTTGTGGGCTGAGCAGCGATCCGGTTTTCATCGACAGGTATTCGTTGATGCAGACGTATTCCACCGTGGTTTGTTCGAGCACGGGCTTGGCCGATTCGATAAGAAAGTCGGCCCAGAAATCCATCATGTCGTGCATCGGCCGTGATGGAACGTGCAGTCGCCGGCATGCAACGGAACCGTCACACGCGGATCCCATCGCAGCGGCGGGCAGAGGGTCATCAGCGACTTGTCGTCGGCGAGATTCTGCGACGGCAGATCGGTGTATTTCTGGGATTCGGGAATGAAGGTCATGCAGCCACGCTCGACCGGCACGTCGCACAGGGCGATCCACGCGGAAAGCGGATGCGTTGAATCGGCGTGAGGCCAGTACGGCTGGTCCTGGTGGAACTCGGTGGGCGCTTGGTTGTGCGGCTTTTTGATGAGGATGTGATCGTGCCAGAGGCGGAGTTTGACGCCGGCCAGCGCGACCGCGGCGGCGGCGACGTGGGGGTGGAACGTGAGCGGCTTCATGGCCGGGTCTTCGCGCCAGACGTTGACCAGTTGCGTGAAGATGTCATTTTTGTGCTCACTGGTCATGCGACCGGCGGCATCAAGGGCGGCCTGTCGGAAACGGGCCGCCTCATCCTTGGTAATGATGTTGGGAATGTGTACGAAGCCGTTGCGTCGATAGAAGGCGATGCGTTCGGGGGTGACGGTCGGCGGGACGGGGTGCGGGGTGGTGATGGCGGGCATTTGGTGAAACTCCTTTCGTGGGTGTTGATGAAAGTATGCCCAGGCGGCGGGCGAAGCGTGAGGATTTTGGGCGCGAATCTATCGCACGAAATTGACATGCGGAGGGGGAGAAAAATGGAAAGTCGGAAGTCGGAAGAATTTTATACACGGGTCTTGACTTCCCACCTCCCACTTCCGACTTCCCACTTTCCCCCCACTTCCCCCTTCCGCTTAATCCCCTGCCGGAATTGGCCGATGGCAGGAGTGAACGCCCACTCAGCCCCCACCAAGACGTTAGAAGCGGGCTAAGTAAATTAGCGTTTAATTAGCATCGCTCTAACCAAGCACTAACATTACAGCCATAGCATCGCGGCGGTCATGGGTGGCATGGATTCCGCTCGCACTTTTTCAGGAGACGACCGAAATGAATCCGACTCCAACGATCATACTGATCGGGCTGACTGCTGGTGGCAGTCTGCTGGGCAGCGCCGCCGGTGCCGAGATGAGCAACGAGCAGCTCATGGCCGAGCTGAAGTCGCTCAAGACCGAGGTTGCCCAACTGCGAACGCAGCAGGGCGAAACCTGGATGACCGAACGTCGCGCCGCCGAGATCAAGTCGCTGGTCCGCGACGTCCTGGCAGACGCCGATACCCGCGCCTCGCTGATGGATTCCGCCATCACCGCCGGGCACAACGGCAAAAACTTCTTCCTGGCCTCCGAAGACGGCGAGTTCCTGCTCAACGTCGCCGGCCAAATCCAGTTCCGCTACATCTGGAACAACGTCGATGAGGATTCCAGCACCGATGACAACATGAGCGGCTTCCAGCTTCGTCGCACCAAGCTCAAGTTCACCGGCCACATCCGCGACCCTAAAATCAAATTCGCCATCGTCCTGGCCAACGAACGCGACACCGGCGCCACCTATCTGGAAGAGTCCAGGGTTTCGTACAAGTTCGACAACGGCATCGAAGTCGCCGGCGGTCGCTTCAAAGGCCCCTTCCTCCGCGAAGAACTGATCAGTTCCTCCCAGCAACTGACGGTCGAACGTTCGGTCATCAACGAGTTCTTCACCACCGGCTTCACCGAAGGCGTTCAGGTGGATTACGCCACCGAAACCTGGCGCGTCGCCGCGATGTTCAACGACGGACAGAACCAGGGCGAAGTCGGGACCGCCGCCGACTGGAACGATGTGGACAGCGACTTCGCCATCACCGCACGCGGCGAAATCGCCCTGCTCGGCAAACTCAAACAGGCCGGCGACTTCAATAGCTGGTCCGGCGAGGAAACCCTCCTGCTGATCGGCGGGGCCGCCCACTACCAGATCGGCGAATCCGACACCACCGGCACGTTCCCCACCGCCGAGGACGATGACAAGTTCATCTGGACCGTCGATGCCGCACTCGAATGGCAGGGACTGGCCGCGTTCATCTCCGCCGCCGGGCAGCTCGGAACCGATGACAGCACACAGACCGACATTCCCGAAGATGTCGGACTCGTCGCCCAGGTCGGCTACATGGTCATCCCCGACAAACTCGAACCCTTCGTCCGCTGGGAACACTTCTTCAACGATGCCGATGGCGAAAGCGATTTCGACATCCTCACCTTCGGCGCCAATCACTACCTGGCCAAACACACCTCCAAGTTCACCCTCGACCTCGTGTGGATTCTGGACGATGTGCCCAGCCGCGTCGGCCTGTCCGACGGCCTGGGACTGCGGAACGTCAGCGGACTGGACGACGACAAAAACCAGGTCGCCCTTCGCGCCCAGTATCAGTTGTTGTTCTAATGGTTCGACCCAAGCAGTGTTCCGTTCCGCTTGTTGTGGAACGACCTGTCTCCGAGGCGATCCGGCTGCCACCCGCCGGATCGCCTTTCCCCTTGAATGAGGGGTTCAGGGTTCGGGGGTCAGGATTCGGGAAGAGGGGAGATCGCGTTCGCTGTTTTTTCCGAATCATGAACCCCGAACCCCGAACCCTGAACCCCGAACCCCCCATTGCGTCCAACCCCCATCAGAGTTACAAACATGGATATCTTGGCAACTCCCGCACAACGTCGAGCCAGCAAACCCATGAACAAAACTCCCTCCGAACCGACCGGCAGAATCCTGATCGTCGAAGACGAACATGATCTTGCCGAATTACTTCGCTTCAATCTCAAACGCGAGGGTTATGAAGTCCATTGGGCGCAGACCGGCGAACAGGCCGTCCAACTCTGCCGCCTGCATCTGCCCGACCTGGTGCTGCTCGATCTGATGCTCCCGAAAATGGATGGCCTGGATGTCTGCAAACGTCTGAAAAACAACGCCGAAACCTCCGCCGTCTCCATCATCATGGTCACCGCCAAGGGCGAGGAAGCCGACATCGTGACCGGCCTGGAACTCGGCGCCGATGACTACATCGCCAAACCCTTCAGCCCCCGCGTGCTGATGGCGCGCCTCCGCGCCGTCCTGCGACGCCGCGAATCCGAAAATCAACCCGAAACCGTCCCCGAAGACAAGCCCATCGTCCGCGACAAACTCGAAATCTACCCCGAACGCCACCAAGTGCTCTGCGCCGGCCAGCCCGTTGAACTCACCGCCACCGAGTTCCGCCTGCTCATGCTGCTGGTCCGCCGGCCCGGTCGCGTCTTCACCCGCCAGCAGATCATCGAGCAAATCCACGGCGGGCAGTCCGCCGTCACCGACCGCTCGGTCGATGTCCAGGTCGTCTCCCTCCGCCGAAAACTCGACGACGAAGGCGAACTGGTCCAAACCATCCGCGGCGTGGGCTACCGCTTCCGCGAATAGCGCAATCAATGACGAATGCCTAAATGACGAATGACGAAAGAATGACGAATGACGAATGTCGAATGAAGAGGCGTCCAAACCTTTCCGTTTCGTCATTGGTCATTGGGCATTCGTCATTCCTTCGACATTCGACATTCGTCATTCGTCATTCACATTAACCCTATGACCCCCACCGAAACCGCCATCCTCGTCGCCGCCCTCGCCGTCATCGGCCTGATGTGGATTTGGGTCTGGCGCACGTGGTCCCGTGTCGCCGAGCTGCGTCAATACGTCGAACAAATCACCGCCGGGTCCGGCGAACAACGTCTGCGTCACGGATGGCGCGGACACATCGGCGGACTCAGCCGCGCCCTGATGCGGATGGCCAACGAGTTTCAAAGCCGGCTGCGCACCCTGCGTCAGCAGCGCAACGAACTGGAAGCGGTGCTGGCGTCTATGATCGAAGGCGTGCTGGCGGTCGATCTGGACGAGAGGGTCATCAGTTTCAACCGGGCCGCGGGAAATCTGCTCAAACTTTCCCCCAGCGCCGTCGGGCGGTCCATCCAGGAAGTCATCCGCAACACCTCGCTTCAACAATTCGTCTCGCACGCGCTGATAAGCACCAGCCCCGCACAGGCCGACCTGGTGTTACGCATCGACACCACCCCCGCCCCCGGAACTGTCCCCGGAATCGCCCCCGCCCCCGGAATGGACGCGGATGTCGAAGGGGATGAGCGGTATTTGCAGGCGCAGGCCGCGGCGTTGAACGACGCGGCGGGCGTCCGCATCGGCGCGCTGATCGTGCTGCACGATGTCACGCGGTTGCGCCGACTGGAAATGGTCCGCCGCGATTTCGTCGCCAACGTCAGCCACGAAGTCAAAACCCCGATCACCGCCATCAAAGGCGCGGTCGAAACGCTGATCGACGCCGGTGAAACCGAATATGAACAGCAGCAACGCTTTTTTCAGATGATTTCACGCCAGGCCGACCGTCTGTCCGCCATCGTGGAAGATCTGCTGGCGCTGGCGCGCATCGAACAGGATACCGAGCGCGATCACATCGAACTGAACCCCGTTGATCTGTGCCAGGTGATACGCAGCGCCGTCGAGGTGTGCGAACATATGGCCAAGGCCCGGCGGATCACGCTGCGGCTCGCCGCAGCGCAGCCGATGGAGGTGTCGGCCAACGCGCCGCTGCTGGAACAGGCGGTGGTGAACCTGATCGACAATGCTGTGAAATACAGCCCCGAAGGCACGACGGTGACGGTGCGCTGCGGACGCGACGCCGAGGGCGTGACCCTCGCGGTCGCCGACGAAGGCGTGGGCATCGAGCCGGAACACCTGCCCCGCTTGTTCGAGCGTTTCTACCGCACCGACAAGGCGCGAAGCCGCGCCCAGGGCGGCACCGGCCTGGGCCTGGCGATCGTCAAACACATCGCGCAAGCGCACCACGGCCGCGTCAGCGTCGAAAGCCGGGTCGGTAAGGGGTCCACCTTCCGAATCCATTTGCCGGGATGAGGCGGGGCGATGACCAATGATCGCCGATGACGTGAAGGTCGATCAGATGGAGATCGACATCGAAGAGGAAGGTCTGAACACGCTGGCGTTGGATCAGCCGGTGGCGATGGACCTGCGATTCCTGGTCGCGGCGCTGAAGATCAACAACGACCTCGAACGCATCGCCGACCTGGCCGAATCCATCGCCGGGCAGACGCGATTCATGGCCGGCGAACCGCGCCTCGACCGCTGACCCTTCGACCTGCCGGGCCTCTGCGGCCAGGTCCGCCGAATGGTCGGCCAGGCGCTCGACGCCCTGGTCAATGAAGACGCCCAACAGACCCGCGCCGTCATCGAAGCCGACAACCACGTCGATCAAATCCACCGCGAAAACTACGTCCTTCTGTCCCAACTCATGGCCGACGACATCACGCATGTTCGCCAAGACACCAGGGGTGCCGGGGTTTGTGTTTCGCGTTCTTTCGCCCCGGCATACGCCACTTTCGCCTCCCCCCGCCCCTGGTCACCCCCCGCCCCTTGTCCCCCGTCCCTTCCTCCCTTACCCCATCCGCATGACCTACCCCACACTTCGTGACTTCATCAACGCGCTCGAACAGCACGGCGAATTGCACCGTGTCACCGCGCCGGTTTCGCCGATGCTTGAAATCACCGAAATCACCGACCGCGTGAGCAAAAGCGATGCGACCCCCGCCCCCGGAAGTTCTTCCGCCGCGAAAAATGATCCGCATCATTACCGTGCCGGCGGCAAGGCGCTGCTGTTTGAAAATGTCACCGGTTGCAACGGCGTCCCGGTGGCGATCAACACGTTCGGCTCGTACCGGCGGATGGAAATGGCGCTGGGCTGCGATTCAACCTCCGGGGGCGAGGGTGGCTTCGATGCGCTGGCGGGGAAAATCGAAAAGCTGCTCAAGCCCGAACCGCCCACGGGCCTGATCGACAAGATGAAAAAGGGCCTGGAACTGGCCAAAATCGCGTCGCTCGCGCCGAAAGTCGTCAAGTCCGGTCTTTGTCAGCAGGTCGTCTTGACCGGCGATCAAATCAATCTGCTCGACTGGCCGATCATCAAGTGCTGGCCGGACGATGGCAACCCCCGGAAGTTCGGGTATCCCGTCGATCTACAGAAACCAGGCGATGGGAGATATATCACGTTTGGCGGAGTTTATACGATATCTCCGGAAGATGCGAATAAGCCGGAGGGTGAACCGCGACTTTCCCGTAACGTCGGCATGTACCGTTTGCAGGTGTTGGACCGCAACCACACCGCGATGCACTGGCATTTGCACCACGACGGGGCGCGGCATTGGCGGGCATGGAAAAATACGGGGAAGCCCATGCCCTGCGCTGTTGCGCTCGGCGGGGAATCGGTGTTGCCCTACGCCGCGACCGCCCCGCTGCCGCCCGGCGTTTCGGAACTGCTTTTCGCCGGTTTCCTCAACGACGGCGCGATTGAGTTGGTCAGGTGCAAGACAATCGACATGCACGTCCCAGCCAATGCCGAGATCGTGATCGAGGGATATGTTTCGACGGAGGCGGATGGTCCGGGTCTGGCCCAATCCGAAATCCGAAATCCGAAATCCGAAATCGGCAACGGAGCGGTCCTCGAAGGCCCGTTCGGCGACCATACGGGCTTTTATTCGTTGCCGGATCGTTACCCGATTTTCACCGTCACGGCAATCACACATCGTCAAGAGCCGATTTATCCGACGACGATAGTCGGCCTGCCCCCGCAGGAGGATTATTACCTTGGGAAAGCGACGGAACGGGTGTTTTTGCCGCTGCTTCGGACACTGGTGCCTGACATCATAGATTACGATTTGCCGATGTTCGGCTGCTTTCACAATTGTGCGTTTGTGAAGATTCGCAAGGAATATCCGTTACAGGCCCGCCGGGTGATGCACGCGATCTGGGGGGCGGGCCAGATGTCATGGACGAAAATGATCGTGGTGGTGGATGAGGATGTGAACGTGCATGACCACGAGGACGTGCTGTTTCATCTGTGCGCCAACTGCGACCCGGGCCGGGACGTGGAAGTGGTGAATGGTCCGCTGGATATTTTGGATCACGCCGCGCCGAGGTGGGGGGCGGGCCACAAGATGGGGTTTGATGCGACGAAAAAAATCGCGGGCGAAGAGGTAAACGGACATGCAGTGCGGGATTACCCAACGCGATTGGCGATGAGTGAGGATGTGAAGAAGCGCGTCACGCAACGGTGGAAGGAGCTGGGTTTGTAGCATAAGGCCGCCGATGGCATCGGCGGAGCGGCGCTTCCGGGGGCCGCGGGTTGCCACCGCGCGGCTATGGGGACGGCACGAACTCACGAATCACACGGCACACTCATAACGAGACGTAAAGCACGCGATGGGATCGCGGGCAGCCGCACAAAGGCGAAAGGGAATCGTCAGATGGCCGAGGCGATTCACACTTGGCCCATGATGAGCGAGACGTTGTGGCCGCCGAAGCCGAAGTTGTTGCACATGGCGATTTTCACGTCGTGGTGCTGGGCGGCATTCGCGCAGTAGTTCAGGTCGCAACCGGCGTCGGGGTTGTCCAGATTGATCGTCGGCGGGCAGTCGCCGGTCTCGACGGCTTTGGCGGTCATGACCGCTTCGATCCCCCCGGAAGCTCCCAACAAATGGCCGGTCATGCTCTTGGTGGCGCTGATGGCCAGTTGCTTCGCATGATCGCCGAACACGGATTTGATCGCGGCGTTCTCCGCCAGGTCGCCCAGCGGGGTGCTGGTGGCGTGCGGATTGACATGCACGATGTCGGACGGATTGAGTTGCGCGAATTTCAATGCGGCGTTCATCGCGGCGGCGGCCCCGGCGCCGTTTTCATCCGGCGCGGTGATGTGGCCGGCGTCGGCGGTCATGCCGTAGCCGAGCAGTTCGGCGTAGATTTTCGCGCCGCGCGCCTTGGCGCGTTCGTATTCTTCCAGCACGATCACGCCGCAGCCCTCGCCGATGACGAAGCCGTCGCGGTCTTTGTCGAACGGGCGACTGGCACGGGCGGGGTCGTCGTTGCGGGTGGAAAGGGCGCGCATGGTCATGAAGCAGCCGACGCCCAGGGGAGTGACGGCTGCCTCGGAACCGCCGGTGACGATGACATCGGCTTCGCCGTATTGGATGCAGCGGGCGGCGTCGGAGATGGCGTGTCCGGCGGCGGCGCAGGCGGTGACGGTGGAATAGTTGACGCCCCTGAAGCCGAAGTGGATGGAGACGACCGCCGAGCCGGAGTTAATCATGAGCATGGGGATCATGAAGGGGCTGGCGCGACGGGGGCCTTTTTCGAGGACTTTTTTGTGGCCCTCTTCAAAGGATTCCATGCCGCCGATGCCGGAGCCGATGATGACGCCGCAGCGATAGGGGTCTCGCTCTTTGGCCGGGTCGATGCCGGCGTCTTTGACGGCGCGGATGGAGGCGGTCAGCGCGAACTGCGCGAACCGATCCATGCGTTTGGCGGCATGGGGGTCGAGGTCCGGCCCGCCGGTCCAGTCGGAGATTTCACCGGCGATCTTGCTGGAATGCTCGGTGGTGTCCCAGCGTTGGATGGGGTGGATGCCGCTGGTTCCGGCCAGGAGTTTGGCCCAAACTTCAGGGACATCCATGCCCAAGCTGGTGACCAGCCCCAGGCCCGTAATGACGACGCGGCGACGATTCATGATGCGGTGTGTTCCTGGTTTGTTTCAATCCACGTCCGCGCATCGGCAGATGCACAGACGATGCGACGGACGTTTTCCAAAGCATCGCCGGCGCGCGAACCACGGAGCCGCCGTGGTCTTGGCAAGCCCCGTGAAACGCCTGTGGCGGCGTGGGTTCGGACGCGACCGAATCTCAGGCCGGTTTGTCCATATGGCCCATGATGTAGTCGATCGCCTGGCCGACGGTCTGGATTTTCTCGGCTTCCTCGTCGGGGATCGAGGTCTCGAATTCGTCCTCGAATTCCATGACCAGTTCCACCGTGTCCAGCGAGTCGGCATTCAGGTCGTTGATGAAATGGGTGTCGCGATTGATTTCGCCCTTGTCCACGCCCATTTGCTCGGCGACGATGTCGATCACCTTTTGTTCGACTTCTTTCACATCCATTGTGCGGTCTCCTTAGTTGGGATCTGGTCTGTTTCGACGCTCCGTCGTCCCGCGTCGTGCGGGCAATATATCTGCGAATCGTCCGACTGCCAAGGCGAACGCCGCCCTGGTCACGCGGTTTTGTTTCCATGAGTTTAACGCATTGTCATCCCGCCATCGACCGCCAGCACCTGCCCGGTCACATAACCGGCCTCTTCGCCCGCCAGGTACGCCACCGCCGACGCCACTTCCGCCGCCGTCCCCATGCGTTTGAGCGGTGTGAACATCCTGACGCCTTCCTTGATCGCCTCCGGCAATCCTTCGGTCATATCCGTTTCGATGAAGCCCGGCGCGACCACGTTGGCGGTGATGTTCTTGCCCGCCAGTTCCTTGGCGATGCTCTTGGTCAGCCCCAGCAACCCCGCCTTCGACGCGGCGTAATTGCACTGACCGGCGTTGCCCACCAGCCCCGACACCGAACTGATATTGATGATCCGTCCCCACTTGCCCCGCAACATCGGCTTGGCCGCGGCGCGACAGGCGATGAACGCGCTGCGCAGGTTCACACGGATCACCTCGTCGAACTGCTCATCGCTCATGCGGAGAATCAGCGTGTCACGGGTGATGCCCGCGTTGTTCACCAGAATATCCAGCCGACCGAATTCCTCCGCCACCGACTCGATCATCGCGGTCAGGGCCGCGCCGTCGCCGATGTCACAGGTTTTCACAGTGGCGGTTCCGCCGCCCCCGGAAGCGGATTCGATCCGCTGTTTCACCGCGTCGAGTTTGGCCAGGTCACGGGCGACCAGCACGACGTGCCGGCCCTGAGCGGCCAGCGCCAACGCGATCGCCTGTCCGATGCCGCGACTGGCGCCGGTGACGATGGCAACACGTTTTTCCGTCGTTGGGGTCATGGTTCTGTCTCGATCAATTCAAAAAGAAGGCGAAGAAAAGAATTTGAAACACAGAGGACACAGAGAACACAGAGATAAGATTTTTCAAAATTATTCTCCGCCTTTTTTCCCTCTCTGTGATCTCTGTGCCCTCTGTGTTTCAAATTCTTTCATTTATTTCTTTGCGTTACGCCGGTTCCGCGAAGTTTTCGACTTTCACGGCTTTGTCGATGCGTCGCATCAGACCGCTGAGCACCTTGCCGGGGGCCGGTTCGACAAACCGCGCCCCGGGGGCCGGAATGTTGGCGATCAACCATTGCACGTCCTGCGTCCAGCGTACCGACTGGGTGATCTGCGCGACAAGCATTTTTTTGATCGACGCGATGTCGTTGTCATGCGGCTGGCCGGTGACGTTGCTCATCACAGGCACGGTCGGCAGGTTCCAGTTCGCCTTGTCCAGCGCCGCGGCCATCCGGTCGGCGGCGGGCCGCATCAGCGGCGAGTGAAACGCGCCGGCGACGGTCAACGCGGTGGCCTTCAAACCCATCTTCGACGCGACGGTCAGGGCGCGTTCACAGGCGTCTTTCGACCCGCTGACGACGACCTGGCCGGGACAGTTGAAGTTCGCGGGAACCAGCACTCCGTCGCCCTTCGCATCGTCGCAAAGTTGATTGGCCTGCGATTCGTCGGCACCGATGAGGGCGACCATGCTGGAGGGCGTCGCGGTCGCGGCTTCCTGCATGAACGTGCCGCGCTGACGCACGAGCATCAATCCATCTTCAAAGCTGAACGCCCCGGCCATGTAAAGCGCGGTGTATTCGCCGAGCGACAGGCCCGCGGTCGCCGCGAGGTGGGCCGGGTCGATCACGCCCTGCTGCTTCAACGCTTCGCAACAGGCGACCGAAGTCGTGTAAATCGCGGCCTGCGCCACATCGGTGCGGGTGACTTCGCTTTCGGGGCCTTCAAAACAGACCTTCGACAAACCGAACCCCAGCACTTCGTCGGCGCGGGCGAAAATCTCGCGGCCGATTTCAAACTTCTCAGCCCACGCCTTGCCCATGCCCACATGTTGAGCCCCCTGACCAGGGAACAAGATGACTAGTGAATTGCTCATTGTGCGATTTCTGATTTCGGATTTCGGATTTCTGATTTTGCACCGACTCGACGTTGCTTGGTGGATTTTACCGTGGCCGCGACGATCGACAATAACTCATCGCATGCCTGTTGCGGTTTTTTCAATCGTCCCGCCTTGACCAAACCGGACTCGGCGATCAAATCAAGCCAATAGAGGGTTTCGTCTGATTCGCGTTGGGCGATTTCCAGGGTTGTCACAAAATGCCGGCGGGATGACGTCCTGATGGCCTCCCGATAATTCGCGCCTATGGAAGTTCCTGATTTCAAAATCTGCCGTCCCAACACATCGCCCACTCGTCCGGCGGGTAATGCGGCCACAAGCCGAATCACCCGTACCGCGAAATCCCGCGTTCGTTTTCGCATCACATTGCGATCCATCATCGCGTCCTCGGCGGCCCAAATCAGAAATCAGAAATCCCAAACAGAAATCGTTACAACCGCCACAAACTCGTTCCCCAGCTCAGCCCGCCGCCCTGGGCGACGAAGATGACGTGGTCACCTTCGCCGATCATTTTTTGGTCCATCAGTTCGTGCAGGCAGATGCCGACGCTGGCGGCGGAAGTGTTGCCGTAGCGGTCGATGTTCATGTAAATCTTGTCGGTGTCGAAGCCCAGCTTTTTCCACGCGCTTTCCAACATGCGGCTGTTGGACTGATGCGGAATCACCATCTTGATGTCAGCGGCGGTCATACCGCAATACGTCATCGCGCTTTCGACGCACTCGGCGAGCTTTTCAACCGCGAACTTGTAAACGGCCCGGCCGTTCATCTGAAGCGTGTTGAACTTGCCGGTGAACGTCTCTTTTCCCGACGGGGGAATATCGGTTTCGGTGCGGGGCACGTAAAGCACCTGCCCGCGCTCGCCGTCGGAACCGAGCGACTGATAAAGGCAGCCCTGGCCCGGCGTGTCGGTGGCGGACAGAATCGCCGCGCCCGCGCCGTCGCCGAACAGGACGCAGGTGCCGCGGTCTTCGTAGTTGGTGATGCGGGTCAGCGTTTCGGAAGCGACCACGGCGACGTGGCGATAGAAGCCGGACCGCACGGCGTTGGACGCCATGTTCAGCGCCGCGACGAAACCCGTGCAGGCGATGTTCATGTCGAACGCCCCGGCGGGGATCGCGCCGATCTTGCGGACGATCTGCGCGCTCATCGCCGGGCAGATCACGTCCGGCGTCATCGTCGCGCAGATCAGCAAATCCAAATCAGCCGGCTTCAACCCGGCATTCTTCAACGCCTGCGTCACCGCCGCGGCGCCGAGGTCGCTGTTGGCCTGGTCGGGCGTGGTGACGTGGCGGACCTTGATGCCGGTGCGCTGGGTGATCCACTCGTCATTGGTATCGACCATGCGTTCGAGATCGGCGTTGGTCAGCAGCTTGTCCGGCACGTACATGCCGGTGCCTGCGATTTTCACGCCGCGGGGTTGATGGGCGTCCTTGCCGTGGGTCATTCGGTCACCTCGCCGACGTATTGGGATGCGGTTTGGAGCGTCTGGACGATTTTCTGATTCACCCCGTGACGCATGTAACTCAGTGAATTGCGGATCGCGGCCTTGATGGTGCGCGCCTCGGAGGAACCGTGACAGATCACGCAGTTGCCATTGACGCCCAGCAGCGGCGCTCCGCCGAACTCGTGGTAATCATGCTTCGCGTAGATCGCCTTGACGACGGGCTCGAACTTCAACGCCAGTTCGGGGTCGGTCTCGAAAATTTCGTGCGCGATGGTCTTGAACAGACCCGCGGCCAGCCCCTCGGCCAGTTTCAGCACGACGTTGCCGGTGAATCCCTCGGTGACGACGACATCGGCTTTTCCGGAGAACAGGTCGCGGCCCTCGGCGTGGCCGACATAGTTCAAACCCGGGTCGGCGCGCATCAGCCGGCTGGTCTCTTTGACCAGCCCCGTGCCTTTGCCCTCTTCCCCGCCGACGCTGAGAATGGCCACGCGCGGGTTTTCAATGCCGTGAATGTCACGCGCGAAGATGCCCGCCATATGACCGTATTGATGCAGATGGTGCGGCTTGGGCGCGATGTTCGCGCCGACATCGCAGACAACGACCGGCCCGAAAAAAGTCGGCATGGTCACGGCGATACCGGGCCGATGCACCCCCTTGAGCCGGCGCATGAACATCTGCGCCGCGGCGACGCATGCGCCGGTGTTGCCCGCGGAGATGATGATGTCGCACTGCCTGTCACCGGCGCGGTGGGAACCGAGCCAGCCCATGCGTGTGATGGAACTTTCCGGTTTGGCGCGGATACCTTCCACCGGCGTCTCGTCCATGGCGATGACTTCGGTGGTGGGTTCGATGATGAGGTGGGGGTCATGTGACAGGCCGCGTTCCACGATGACTTCCTGGATGATTTGCTGATCGCCGATGAGGACCAGACGGTCGTCGTCATTGAGCAGGGGCAGCGCGTCGAGCGCTCCGTCCAGAATGGCATCGGGCGCATGGTCTCCGCCCATGACGTCCAGCGCGATCCGCATCGATTATTCTTCCTCGTGGGTCTTGAGGGACAGACCGGGGCGAACGTAACCGCAGTTTTTGCAAGCGGCATGAGGGAGCTTGGCCGAGCCGCAGTTGGGGCAGACGACGGACTGATTGCCGCGCAGGGCGTGATGGCTTCGCCGAATGCGCTTGCGGGCTTTGCTGGTTTTGGTGACCGGTAGCATGGTGAAATCCTCTGTGCGTCGTGCGGTGTGCGCCTTGCGGTATGCGTCCTGCGGCTTGCGGAAAGCATCTGTGAACAACCATCTGAACCGCTTCCCGGACACTTCCGGGGGGGCAATGGCGAATGAGGAATGTTAATGGTCCGCTTACAAACTGTCAAGAACTCCCCGCTAGGCCAGGGCGAACGACCACGCGGGTGCATGACACCCTACGCGGCTTGTCGGAGGGGTGAGCCGCACGACCCGTAGTGGTTCCAGCGGTCGTCGTTGCTGAGCCACAAGCTGCGCGGGGCGAGGATGGGTTCGACGCCGGCGGTGTGCCGGAACTGTTCGGTGCCTTTGACACGTTTGTTGAATTGCTTGACACCGGCCTCGGTCACGCCGCTGC
>JBAYVY010000004.1:0-28779 GCA_041674345.1 Phycisphaeraceae bacterium
CGATCGCCACATTGACGCAACAGGGCCGATCTGTCTTCGCTTATCTCCGCGACGCCTTCAACGCCGCCATCCACCATCAACCCATTCCCGCCCTATTACCCGCAGGGCCGTGAACGGTTACCACTTTTTGACCCGGACGCGGAAGCGGTGACGGGGCGGGTGGGGGGCATTCGGGATAGGGGGACATTCTACTTTTCGCTTGGAGGAGATGTGGGGTCGCATTCGGCGGCGATGAGTTGGAGGCCGGGGACGATATCGGCGGCAGTGGCGCGACAGACGCATGCGCAAATGTGAAGTTGGGCAATGTCCCAAAACTACACAAACCGTCGCGATTTCATTCAGAGGCGCACCCGACCGTCGCCAAGCGTTGCGAAAAAGCATCGAAAGCGCACAGTTGTGACGCACTTTTTTCCGATGCGAAACGATGAGGCGCGCCGGGGTGTCGCGTTTTTTTCAAAACCCCGTTGGTGCGTTAAAAACGATGGGCACGGGGACGTCGCACATGACGCCGAATGACGTTGCGCACAGATGCGTCGCACGGACGGGGGCGAGATTTGCGGGGTTACGGGCGGAGGGTTCCCTCGGCTTGGTGGAGTTGTTGGACGATGGCTTCGGCGGCTTCGCGGCCGGCGTTGTGGGCCTCGAACTTTCGGATCACTTCCTGCAACCCGCGCACCTGTTCGGTGCGTTTCGCCTTGTCGGTCAGAAGCAGGTTCAGTTCATCGACGATGGGTTGTTCATCGCCCCAGAAGGGGACGAACTCATGGACGATGTGTTGCCGGGTGGATGAATCGGCCTTGCCCAGCGAGATGAGGTTGGGCAACGTGAAGGTGCGGGTATCGACGAGGAACTGGCCGATGAGGTACCAACTGAGCGGGTTGACGCGGTAGAGGATCGCCATCGGTTTGCCGTGCCGCGCGACGTGGAGCGTGGCGGTGCCGGAGACGGAGAGAACGACATCGGACCAATGCAGAATCGCCTCGGTTTGGCCGTGTACGATTTTGAGGTTTTCAGGCAGTTGTCCGTCGGCCAGTTCGCGGAGTTGTTTGGCGGCCTGTTCGTGGACGGCGGCGACCATGGCGACGGCGTTGGGTTGTTCGCGTGACAGTCGTTTGAACGTGCGAAGCATGACCAGCCAGTTGGCTTTGAGCTCGCTGGGGCGTGAGCCGGGCAGGAGGGCGATTTTGGGTGAGCCGGAGGGGAAGTGCATGGCCGACCAGTTGAGTTTGTCGGTGTCGATGGGTTCATCGAAATAGGGGTGTCCGATGAAGCGTGCGTGTACGCCGCGCTGCTCGAACCAGGTCGGTTCAAAGGGCAGCAGACAGAGGACCAGATCGGACCATTTGCGCAGGCGGCTGACGCGCCAACGTGCCCAGGCCCAGACCTGCGGTGCGACCAGATGGACGACGCGAGCGGCGGGGCGATCGGGCCGGGGCTTGTTGAACCGCCGCTTGATCATTTTGCAGATGGACCAGTTGGCGGCGGGGGAATCGGTGGGGACATGCACGGCGACGGGATGTTCGTCGATCCACTTGCTGAGCCGACCGACGCGCTTGAGGTGATCGACGACGTGCCCGGCGGAATCGGCGAGCATGAGGCCCATGCCGCTGGTCTGCTCGATGATGGTGCAACCGGCGTCCGCCATGCGGGGTCCGCCGAATCCGTAGATCGGCGTGTCGGGAACCAGCCGACGCAGCTCGGCGATGACGGGCGCGGCGTGCTCGTCGCCGCTGGGTTCAAAGGCGGTGAACAGGATGCAGGGACGGGGATTCCGGGGGTTCATGGCTCTACTGCAACCGAGCGCGGGCGGGATGTCAACTGGGGAAAGGAGACGGAAGTCAGGAGACAGTCAGGAGACAGGAGACAGGAGGCGGAAGTGGCGCTATTCTGTCTCCTGATTCCTGACTCCTTATTCACGGAGCAACTGACGATGCAGCGACAAGTAAGCGGCGGTATCGAACTGGCGTGCGATTTTTGCGGGGTGACGTGGGATCAGGTCAAGCCGATGATCGAGGGACATCGCGGGTCGATCCTGTGTCTGGAATGTCTGGCGAAGGCGATTGAGCAGGGGACGGAAAGTGAGGAGGCGTTCACCTGCACGATGTGCCGGGTGGAACGGGAGCAAGGAATGAAGCGTTGGCATTTCGAGCCGCGACCGGCGAACGCGAATCAGGAGGCGGCATTGTGCTGGGATTGCGTGCAACAGGCGGACCGGGCGTTTGACAAGGATGCGGATGTGCCGTGGACGCGGCGGTTGGAGCCGACGGAAAGATGGAAGTGAGAGGGATTTGGTGATTGGGTGATGTGGGTGATTTAAGAAACAACTCGTGTCATTGCCAGTGGCTCTGACGACTTCACCCCAATCACCCAATCGCCAAATATCACTGTCATTTCAGTACGTTTGCACGATGGAGGAAGTCGGCGATGGTTCGCCAGTATTCGGCGTTGTTGATGGGGAAGTCGTTGTGGCCGCAGTTGAAGGGGACGAAGGCGGCGTGATGCGCGATGCGTGCGAGTTCTTCGGCGTGTGAGAAGGGGATGACGTTGTCGCGTCGTCCGTGCATGAGCAGAACGGGGCCGGCGTAGGAGGCGAGCGCGGCAGCGTTGTCGAACTTGTCGGATATCAGAAAGCCGGGGAAGCCCAGACGAATGGCCAGGTCGGGGATGCTGGTGAAAGTGGATTGGAGGATGAGGGCCGCGGGCGGGCGGGAACGGAGGACGCCGCACACCACGCCGCCGCCGAGGGACCGGCCGTGATAGATGATGCGTGTCGCGTCGATGTCGGGACGTTGGGCGATCTGGTCGATGGCCTGGAGGAAGTCGGCGGTGATGGCGACCTGGGAGGGGGAGCCGGCGGACTTGCCGTAGCCGCGATATTCAACGAGCAGGACGGACAGGCCCAGCGCGCGATAGGGTTCGAGCGCGGCGGGCCAGATGTCGATGAGTTCGGCGTTGCCGTGTGCGTAAACCAGCAGCGGCGCGGGGTGATCGGCGGAAGCGTTGGACGCGGGAATGAACATCGCATCGACTTGGCCCGCGTCGGTGTTGATGGTGAACGGCTGGACGTGGTCGGGTTGGTCGATGTGCGTGACGGGGATCAGGTGGCGGGGGAAGATCATTTTTCGCTGGAGGGAACACCCGCCGATCCACCAGAGCGAGACGATGACAAGAAAAACGATCACGAGCCGGAGGGCCAGTGATCGGAGACGTTGAAAGAAGGTTTTGCCGGATGACATGCGAACAGGATAACTCGAATATCAACAGGGGAGAAGGCATTCAGGCAAGCCGGGGCGGCGGCGCGACGTTACTTGGCTTTTTTGACGGCTTGGAGCGCGGGGGTGTAGTCGGGTTCGGTGGCGACTTCTTTGACGAGTTGGTGATAGGTGAGTTTGCCGGACTTGTCGATGACGGAGACGGAGCGAGCGATCAGGCCGAGTTCTTTGATGCGCAGGCCGTAGGAGATGCCGAAGGCGTGATCTTTGTAATCGGAGAGCGTGACGACGCGATCGACGCCGGCGGCGCCGCACCAGCGCTTTTGCGCCATGGGCAGGTCCATGCTGACGGTGAGAACGACGACATCCTCGCCGAGCGACGCGGCCTCGGCGTTGAAGCGGCGGGTCTGCGTGTCGCACACGGCGGTGTCCAGCGAGGGCACGGTGGACAACACGATGGTTTTGCCCTTGTAATCGGCGAGTGTTTTGGGCTTCATGTCATTGCCGATGAGCGTGAAAGCGGGCGCGGGCCGGCCGATTTTCAGTTCGTTGCCCACGAGGGTCATGGGATTGCCCTTGAAGGTGACGGCGGCGGGACGTTCGGTCATGGGGTGACTCCTGGGTGCGTTGCGGTTGATTCGACCTGATGCGGAACATGACATGATAGGAGGGATGAGGCGGGTGGGCCAGATGTCAAAAGAAAGCCCGATGAAGTCATGGGGCAAATTATGGGTTGGGTTCCGCCGGATTCGGGGACGGATTGTCGGCTGGCTCGGCTGAATCGTGCAAGGGTTTGGCAAGGTACACATAAACCCGGCTGAACGGCAGGACAAAAAGGGTGGCATATTGGAAGGCCAGAATTCCTCCCCAAAGCACGAGTACATGCCAATTGTTATGCCAGGGTATGAGTGCCAGCAAGACAAGGAAAAACATGCTTGCGACGAATCCGGGGAGCGACATGCCGACGCGACACGACAGACGGGAATGACAAGATGGGCATGCAAATGTATTGACGCGGCGGGCTTTGGTTACCAGATCGGCATGATGGAAACGATGGCGGCACTGAGGGCAGCAGCCCGAAGGAACAGGCGACGAATCTACGGAGGATTGAGGCCAACCCGCGGGGGAAAAGTAGTCGCTCAGGAAGGACATCGCCAGCAGTGGAATCAACGCCAACTTGTAGCAGAGTTCCCAGAGGGACTCGTATGCCTGTTTCTGGGCGGTGAGAATGGTGAATCCGTTTTGTTCGCGGTCGATGGAGGCGTTTTCCGCCCGTATCTGTTTTTCGTTGGCCTCACGCCATCGTTCGGGGGAAACGCCCGGCGGTGTCGGGTTGGCTTGCAGCCATGTTTCGAGGTCCACTTTCTCACGTCCCGGCGGAGAGACAAATACGCTGGGGGGGTACCGGACATCGGGTGCGCCAACCTTGGCGTAGGCGTCGTACACAGCGTCCAGTGAACGGGCTTGCCGGTGGAACAATGTGACGCAACAGGCGATCCACGCGGCGCAAACCAGCATCACGCAGATGGAGTTGCGGTATTTTTTGAGTCGGTCGAGATTCATGGCATGATCCGCGATGAATGTGATTCCCGGCGGCGGGCGGCGTGAATCAGTATCGCCGATGGGGGATGCGAAGGTCAACAGCAAAATGCGGCTGATCCCCGGCAAGGCCTGCCCAAACTTTCGGGAGGCGCGATCAGGCGGCTTGCTGAAGTCGATGACCCCGCCAGCCGGACCATTGATGACTCTGGAGCAGACCCAATGCAACGGGTTATTGTCGGAGCAACGGCCTTTCATACCAATCCGTGGTGAATCTTGAACCATTCACGCTACGCGATTTTTGACCCGGCACCGCCGATACCGCTACAGTGATGCGAATAGGGAGACAGGAGTCAGGAGTCAGGAGACAGGACGCTCGGCGCGCCAAATACAATCCTTCCGACTTCCGACTTCCGACTTCCGACTTCCGACTCGACCCCCATGCCCACCTCCGCCGCTCAACTCGAACAACGTCTCGCTGATGCGATCCGTCCGCGCAGACGCTTGCTCACCGCCTACTCCGGCGGAATCGACTCCACACTCGTCGCCGCCGTCGCGCGTCGCACACTCGGTCGCCCCGACGCGCCCGCCGCCATCGGCGATTCCGCATCGTTGCCCCGCCATGAACTCAAGGAAGCCCGCGACATCGCCGCCCGACTCGATCTCGAACTCATCGAAATCAACCCCGGCGAACAAGCCGATCCGAATTACATCGCCAACCCCACGAATCGTTGCTACTTCTGCAAATCACATCTCTACGATTCATTGCACGAATTGGCGCGACAGCGCGGCTTCCCCTTCATCGCCAACGGAACCAACGCCGATGACCCGGACGATCACCGTCCCGGCCTCGATGCGGCGAAAGAAAATCGCATCATCAGTCCGCTGCTCGAAGCCCGGCTCACCAAAGCCGATGTGCGAACCCTCGCCCGTCACCTGAACCTGCCCAACGCCGACAAACCCGCCGCCGCGTGTCTGGCCAGTCGCATCCCCTTCGGCACCCCCGTCACCCCCCAACGCCTGTCCATGATCGAACAAGCCGAGTCTGTTTTACGCGAATTAAACTTCCGGGGGTTTCGCGTGAGACATCACGAAACCATTGCCCGCATCGAAGTGCCCGCCGACCAACTCGCCCGCGCCATCGAATTGCGAGAACAAATCGTCCAACGCCTCAACCAGATCGGGTATCTCTACGTCACACTCGACCTGGCCGGTTTCCGCTCCGGCGGCGGCAATGTGGTATTATCAACACCGGCTCAATGACGAGGATTTCGATGGTCGCACACGTCACATTCGATCATGCCGCGCTGGACGAATTGTGCCGCCGGTGGCGCGTCCGCGAACTGGCGTTGTTCGGTTCCGCCGTGCGGGATGACTTCCGTCCTACCAGCGACGTGGATGTGCTGGTCAGCTTCGAGCCGGACGCGCCGTGGAGTTTGTGGGATGTGATGATGATGCGGGACGAACTGATCGCCCTGTTCGGCCGCCCCGTCGATCTGGTCGAGGAATCCGCCATCCGCAATCCCATCCGCCGGCGCAGCATCCTCCGCGACAAGGAAACCGTCTATGCAACCAACCGCCCGTGACGCGGCCTGCCTGTGGGACATGCTCGACGCCGCCCAGGCCGTGCAACGCTATCTGGCGGGCAAATCCCTCGATGATTACCTGCGGGACGACCAGCTTCGCGCCGCAGGGAACGCCGCATCGAAATCATCGGCGAAGCCGCCCGCAAAATCTCCCTCGAACTCCAGGCCGCCCGCCCCGATATTCCCTGGCGTCCCATTATCAGCCAGCGTCACGTCCTGGCCCACGAATACGGCCAGATCGAAAACGAACGCATCTGGCGCGTAGCGACAGTTCACATCCCCCATTTGATCGAGCAACTTGAACCCTTGGTCAATGACGCAGAGTAAGTGTTCCCGTCGTGGCTTCCGGGGCGGCGGCGGGCCGTGGCGAGCGCCGCCGAAGCATTACCATCCGAAATAACTTAATCGGGGATAGGTGAAGCGATAGGTGCCATAAACCCCAAGAATCAAGAACCCGATCATTGTGGTCCCCAAAAGAATCAATGTGATCGCGATGATTCTCAGCAACACGGTCTGGTACTTGAGAAACAACACGCCGAGGATAATGCCGGTTACGCTCAGAACAAACGGCATCAATTCTCCAAAGACCGAGATCAAGGGACCGCCCGGACGCGATTTGGCAAAACAGTACGGAGCGACGAACGGAAGCGATACGACATACACCCAAGTTCCAGTCAGCCAAAAGATCGGTAGTTGCGCCTTTGTCACGGTTTTCACCCGTGAAGCATTATGCGGCTGATCTCATTATACCCCACGTCGAACCCGACGCCGCCCGTGCCTGGTCATCCCTTAAACAAGTCGATTCACAGCGGCAACCGATGAAATCCCAGACGACCGCCTCCGCTACCGCACCCTCGACTTTTTCGGGCTGGTTGGAGTTGATCCTTTGTGACCAAGCCCTGCCGGTACTCTGGTTCTTAACATTGAGCCGGTCAGAGAAAGCATTCAAAGACTTCGCCCACGGTTGCAGATTGATTGTCATATGTGCAACCTATCTCTCCGGCGGCTGGTCTGCCTTTGTCGCGGGTAGCTCGATGTCTTCCGGCCGAACCCAGACGACTTTACCATTGCGCCACTGAGGGACGAGTTCACCCCGCAGTTCGGCTTCGTGGATCGCCTTGCGGGTGGCGCGAAGCATTGCGGCCTGCGTGCCAGCCATATCCTGATTCTTCTCAGACCACTTCATCATGCCTGGCCTCCTTCATCGATAAGTATTGGCGGGGTTTTCGTGGCGTCATAGACCTGCCAGCTATCCACCAGTGGTTTGTAGAGGTTTTGGAAGTTTGACCCGCCCTGTTCAAAGCGTCGCCGGATGACCGGTTCAGGGATGTTGTGCCCGCCCATACGAACGCGATGCTGAACGCGGGCGACGGCCATCTCTGGGGAATCCAGCCGTAGGAACACGATCTTCACGACATAGCCAACCTGCTTCCATTCACGGATCAGGTTGGCATAGGTTCGCCCGGCCAGCGTTGATTCGACCGAGAAATCCAACCGTTGTTCGACGCACTCGCGGATGCGTTCGGCCATCAGACGCATGGCGGTGACGTTGGCCTTCTCAGGCTCGAACGGCGACAACCCGGCAGCGATCAGGTCCGCGTTAAGGAAAGTGGGGCAGTGCCCTTCGGCTGTGAGAAACTCCCTGGCGAAGGTGGTCTTGCCTGAGCCATTGGGGCCTGCCGGGATCAAGGCGCGGGGTGCGGGCGTTGGCTGAGATGGATTCATGTCACGCTCCCTTCGCAGCCGTGCGACTGAAGATGCTGAATGAGAACCCGGCGTTTCATGCGGCTGACAGGTCCATGTTTTCCCGGATGACATCCATGCCGCCAAGCGTCTCTTCCGACAGTTCCCGATTCGCTTGCAGCGCCAGTTCCACCGCTTCGCGCAGGTTGCGGCGGGTTTCGTCCAGCGTATCGCCCTGTGTGTTGGCACCGGGCAACTCTTCGACAAACCCGATGTAGCCCTCCGGTACTTGCTGATAAACCGCGGTGAGTTTCATGGCGTGGCTCCAACTTGAATGACGACATTATACCCGATGCCGAACCCGACACCCCAAAACCTACACGATTCTGCTATCGGCGCACAAATGGGTCGCACATATTTCCTGAAAGGCGACGTGGGCCGCCGGCGCGTCCGTGGAACCATCCATGGGCGCACCGGCATGTCGCTGTTGCGCCATCAACACCCTAACACGGGGCCATCAACCCCCCCTAGCTGTTTCATGGAGCCGCGTGTGGCGCGCATCGGCGCGGCCGCATTTTCAGCACGGCGCGCATTTCGCAAAAATTCGTGAGCCGCCACGGCGACAGGGGTTACACGCGGAATTTCCCGCCGACCGACATGCTGGTGCGCAAAATCGCTTCTGGCATCACAAGGGCGGAGGGCGGAATGACCGATTTGCAACCATTTCACAGGCGAAGCTCAGCCGCTGATGTACCGCCAGCCGGCTTCGATCTGCCGCGGCGAGGCGTCCTTCACGATGCTCGCCACGCCCAGTCGGTCGGGCAGCACCAGGCGGATGTGGCTGTCAGCGACTTTCTTGTCCAGCATCATCGCGGCCATCAATTGTTCGACCGGTGCGAGGTTCGCTTTGACGGGCAAACCAATCTTCGTCAGCAGCGCGATCAGTCGCGGCAACACGTCAATGGGGCAGCGGTTTGCATCAGTGGCCAGTTTCGTCGCGGCGACCATGCCGAGGGATACCGCTTCGCCGTGTTCGATCACGCCGTAGCCGCTGGTGGCTTCGATGGCGTGCGCGAAGGTGTGGCCGAAGTTCAGGTGCGCCCGCTCGCCGGTCTCTTTTTCATCCGCTTCGACGACGCGTGCTTTGATGGCGACGTTCCATGTAACCAATTCTGTGAGTGTCCCCGGTTGCATGGCCTGTATCTTGCCCCAGTTTTCGTCAAGCCATTCAAACTTTCCAGAATAACGGATCACCGCGTGTTTCACGCACTCAGCCATGCCGCAACGCAACTCGCGCGGGGGCAACGTCTGCAACACCAGCGGGTCGATGACCACGGCCATCGGCTGGTAAAACGCGCCGATGAGGTTTTTGCCCTGAGGCACGTTCACGCCGACTTTCCCGCCGACGCTGGCATCGACCATCGCCAGCAGCGAGGTGGGGCACTGGACGAACGGTACGCCGCGCAGGTACGTGGCGGCGACGAACCCCGCCACGTCGCCGACGATGCCGCCGCCCAGCGCGATCACCGGCGATCGGCGTTCGAGCTTGGCGTCGAGCATCGTTTTGTACGCATCTTTCACGGAGTCGAGGTTTTTGTGTTTTTCGCCGGAACACAAAATGTGTCGAACAACGTCGTAACCGGCGTGTCGCAGCGAGCCGATCGCGTGATCGCCGTGCAGCGCCATGACGTGTTCGTCGCTGATGAGAACGCAGCGGGTGTGCGGCGCGACGTCGCGGACGATCGCGCCCAGCCGGTCGAGCGCGGTCGGCTCGATGGTGATGTCGTAGCGATGATGCGGCAGGTTGACGGTGACGACGGGCATGATTCAGTCCTGTTGCTCGTTTTCGTTTTCAAGGGCGTTCATCGCCTCGGCGGGATCGTCGGGCAGATCGTCGCGCAACTCGACGGGCTTGCGTTTTCGCCGGGACGCCTCGGCGGGTTGTTCGCGTTTGTTGCGGCGGGTTTCACGGTTTCGCCGAATGCGGACGACCAGCACGACGATGTATCCGACGATCATCGCGAAGATGAGCGTGATGACCAGCAGGGGGCGATAGGCGACGCCGGACGAAGCGGCGGGCGGTTCGACAAACGCGGCGGATCGACCGACGAAAACGGGATAGGCGGAGGGATCGTCTTTGAGATTGGATTGTTGAAGGACGGTGAAAAACCGCGCGACCAGGCGGAGCTTCATGTCTTGGGTGAGCGGGGCGGTGTTTTGCCCGCGGGTGACGCCCCACTGGACCGGCGGGGGATCGGCGAGGAAGACAATGATGATTCCTCCGAGGGAGGTGGTTCCATCCGGCGCGGTGATTCCGGGGGTGCGAACGGCCCAGGATTGGACGTTGTCGTAGTCGATGCGGGCGAGCAGGCCGAAGTCGATGCGTGCGACGAGTGTGCCTTCGATGAGGCAGGATTCGCCGCGCCATTGTGCGGTGTTTTCGCGGATGGCGGCATAGTCGGGCAGGCGCGAGCCGGCTTCGTTGGCGGTTGGATCGTTGGACCACGATTGGGCGTTGGCCAGCAGGGCGTACAACCCGGGCTGGTCGTAGCTGACGGTCAGGTCGGGCGTGGTGGCGAGCATCTCCCGCTGATCGTCGGTCAGCGGCGGCAGCGCGGCCAGGACGAGGCACGGTATGAGAGCGAGCCAGTTCATATCGGGAATTGTAATGGATGGACGGGAGGAGCGCGCGGGGGGATCGAGGGATCGCTAAGCCGCAAGCGGCCGTTACCATTCGTAGCCCATATCCTCTGCGATTCGATAGATGGCGATAAGGAGTTGCCATTGCCCCCGGAGTGTGTTGGCAGTGTCACGCTTGCCTTCGGCTTCTGCGTTTGTTCCAAGAGAGTCGATGAAGCCCATGAGCGGTATTGCGGTCTCGGCTTCGTGGAAGGTTGTTTTATGTTCGCTGCCCGGGCTTTGTCGAAATGCGGCATCAAGCTCTTGCAGATGTTGCGGGGTCAGCCGCTGGAAGAACTCGCGCAGTTCCATTTTGGGTTTTTCGTGCATATGTTTTCTTGCCCATTCGGTGAATGCGGGTTTGTCCAATGTGCCGGCGGCGAGTTGGAGGATGATCGGTTCGGCGTCATCGGCGGTGGCGTCGAAACTCCAGCCGTTGTCGGACAGGAACGCGATCATCGCGGCGGTGCCGGCCCGCTTGTTGCCATCGACGAACGGATGATTCATGGAAATGTGAAAAGCGTATGCGGCGGCCATCGCGGGGATGTCTTCGTGCAGATATTGGCGCCGAATTGTTGGGCGGGCATGGCGACGGCGGATTCCAACAGGCCGCGATCTCGCAGCGTCGGATCGCCGCCGTGATCTTCGATGGCGATAGCATGTAGTGTCAGAATATCTTCAACCGACAGGAAGCGCGGCGTGGTGTTCACTTGGCCAACCTTCGCATCAGGTCGCCGTGTTTGCCGAACACTTCGCGGACGTGACGGTCCAGCCGCGCGGGGTCTTTGCCGGGGGAAAGTCGTTCGCGCAGGTACAGGATGTATGCTGAGACGGACAGGTTCAATTTGGCGGCGTCGGCTTCGAGCTGCTTGCGAAACTCCGGGGTGGCTTGGAATTGGATGGTTTCGGTGGTGGACATACATTCAATTATCGGCGTGAAAAGGTGATGAGGCAAATGGAAAATCGAGGGATCGCGAAGCCGCAAGCGGCGGACTTATTCCCACTCGATGGTCGCGGGGGGTTTGCTGGAGATGTCGTACACGACGCGGTTGACGCCTCGGACTTCGTTGATGATGCGGCTGCTCATGGTGGCCAGGACGTCATACGGAATGCGTGCCCAGTCGGCGGTCATGAAGTCCTGCGTCTCGACGGCGCGGACGGCGCAGACGTATTCGTAGGTGCGACCGTCGCCCATGACGCCGACCGATTGCACGCCGGCCAGAAGGACGGCGAACACCTGCGAAGTGGAGCGGTAGAGATGATTGGCGGTGAGTTCTTCGAGGACGATTTCATCGGCGTCGCGCAGGATGCGCAGACGTTCGGGTGTGACTTCGCCGGTGATTCGGACGGCCAGTCCGGGGCCGGGGAAGGGATGGCGCCAGACGAGGGATTCGGGCAGGCCGAGCACTTCGCCGAGTTTGCGAACTTCGTCTTTGAACAGGTCGCGGAGGGGTTCGATCAACTGGAAACCCAACTCGGCGGGCAGTCCGCCGACGTTGTGATGGAGTTTGATGTTGGCGGCGGTTCCGGCGTGGCCGTGGCCGGACTCGATGACATCGGGGTAGAGGGTTCCCTGGGCGAGGTATTTGATTTTGCCGGTGGAAGAACCCAAGGCGGCGTTCGCCCCCGGAAAAGACTCGCTCTGCCTTGGCTTGGCCCCCGGAAATGCCTCGGCTTGGAGATCGTGGGCGGATTGTTTGAAGACGTCGATGAAGCGGTGTCCGATTCGGCGGCGTTTTTCCTGGGGGTCGGTGACGCCCTTGAGATCGTTGAGGAAATCGGCACCGGCATCGACGACGCGGAGGTCGATGTCGAAGTGATCGCGGAAGGTGGCTTCGACCATTTCGCGTTCGCCTTTTCGGAGCAGGCCGTTATCGACGAAGATGCAGGTGAGTTGTTTGCCGATGGATTTGTGGAGGAGAGCGGCGACGACGGAGGAATCGACCCCGCCGGACAGGCCGCAGATGACGCGGTCGTTGCCGACCTGTTGACGGATGCGATCGACCTGCATTTGCATGAAGTCGCTCATGCGCCAGGTGTGTTTGCAGCCGCAGACGTTGTAGAGGAAGTTGTGGAGGATGTCGATGCCGTGGGGCGTGTGGGTGACTTCGGGGTGGAACTGCACGCCGTAGAACGGGTGCTTGGTGTGTTTGACGGCGGCGAGGGGGCAGGTGGGTGTGGAGGCGAGGACGGTCAGTTCATCGCGGCCGGCACTTCCGGGGGCGGGGGCGACCTGATCGCCGTGACTCATCCAGACGGTGGTGTTTTGGGGCAGACCGGCGAGGAGGTTCGTGGCATCGACGACCTGAAGTTGTGCGCGTCCGAACTCGCGGTGATTGGCGGATTTGACTTCGCAGCCGAGGATTTGGCAGCCGATCTGCATACCGTAGCAGATGCCGAGTACGGGAACGCCCGGAAGTTTCTCGAAGAGTTTTTCATCGCAGCGCGGGGCGCCGGGTTCATAGACGCTGGCCGGTCCGCCGGAGAGGATGATGCCCTTGGGTTTGTATTTGGCCAGTTCTTCGGGGGGCGTGGCGGGATGGACGAGGATGCTGAACGCACCGGCTTCACGGACGCGGCGAGCGATCAGTTGGGCGTATTGCGAGCCGAAATCCAGGACGGGGATGACTTCATCATGTGGCAGGGTGGTCATGCGATTGTTCCCAAAAAGACGATGGTAGTCGGGGGAGGGGATGCTGGCAAGAAATGACCAAGAACCACAAACCAATGACAAAATAAGGACAAAAAAAAGAACTCACCACGGAGAACACGGAGGACACGGAGAATGAATTGAAAACGGCTTGAAACATGCTTTTTTCTCTCTGTGATCTCCGTGTGCTCCGTGGTGAATATCCGGTTCTTTTAGGCGCTCCAAGTTTCAAATTCCAATGACCAACTCGGCCATGACCATCCGTCTGAACATTGGCGGTTGGAGTTTATTTCGTCATTGGAGATTGGTTGTTGGTTTTTCCCCGGCCGGGGCCGGGGCTTTCATCATCGGCGACGGTGACATAAGATGAACGGATCGTGCGGATGGGTTTGGGCCAATCGGAGTGACACCCTGATGGGTCGTGCGGCAATCATATGGTTGACGGCGGTGATGGCGATGGGGCCGGCTGGTTGCGCGCCTCCGCCGGCCAGTGAAGGCGGATTCGATTCGCGCGACCCGGCGGCGAAGTTGTATGCGATTCAACGGGCCGGTGAGCAGCGCGATCGTTCGGCGATCCCGCACCTGATCGAGCAACTGAACAGCGATGATGAGGCGGTGCGGATGTTCGCGATCATCGCACTGGAGAAGATCACCGGTACGCGGCTGGGCTATTCGCCTTACGATCCGGCGTGGAAACGTGAACCGGCGGTGGGGGAATGGGTGGCGGCCTACAAGAACGGGGAGTTTGCGGGCACCGCGAAGCCCCCGCCCCCGGAAAAGCAAACGCAAGCGGCGGGAGAAGGAGCGGAGAGCAAGCAGTGAGCGAGCGTTACGACATTGAGATATGCGTGACCAGCGAGGCGCGACATCTGTGCGTGATTCGCGCGGCGGTGGGCGCGGCGGCGGCGAAGATGGGCTTCGAGCAGGGCGTGTGCGGGCAGATGATGCTCGCGGTCGATGAAGCGGTGACGAACGTGATCCGTCATGGATACGGCAACGCGGCGGACAAGCCGATCTGGGTGCGGATGAAACCCACCGACGCGCACGGACGACCGGGCTTCACGATCGTGGTGGACGATCTGGCGAAGCAGGTTGATCCGGGAACGATTTGCGGACGGGATTTGGATGACGTGCGGCCCGGCGGATTGGGTGTGCATATCATCCGCAAAATCATGGATGAAGTTGAATACAGCCGGCGTGAAGGCGGAGGGATGCGGCTGTTGATGTCGAAAACCGCGCCGTCGCCGACCGGCACACCCTCTACCCAGGGGAACTGAATCATGGACGCCAACGATCAAGTGATTACCGATATGCAGAAGACCGACGCCGGCGCTTACGTCGCGCTGACCGGCGACATCGACCTCAGTCGCTCGCCGACGCTGCGGTACGGCCTGCTGCAACTGGTGCAGGGCAAACCCAAGCGGTTGATCGTCGATTTGGCGGGTGTGCCGTACATGGATTCGTCGGGCGTGGCGACGCTGGTGGAGGCGTTGCAGCAGCAGCGTCGCGCCGGCGGGCGGATGATTCTGTGCGGGTTGCAGCCGAAGGTGCGATCCATTTTTGAGATCGCCCGGCTGGACATGGTTTTCACCATCGTCGAAGACAAAGACAAGGCGATGCAGGCGTGACCCCCGGAAGCGTTTAGCGGGTGACACGAAGTGTCCCTCTTGGCGGACGAAAAATCATGGACAACGAATCCTCCAATCGCGTCAGCGCCGCCGTGCGGCACATCGGCGAACCGGTGGTCAATCTGTTGGATTACGTCGGCGGGTTGTGGTGGCTGTTCATTGATGTGATGTTCTGGATGTTTCGTTCGATTCGGGGGAAGGTTCGGTTCGGCTGGTCGGCGACGATCGCGCAACTGGTGCGGGTCGGCGTGCTATCGACGGGCATCATCGCGCTGGTCAGCGCGTGCATCGGGTTCATATTGGTGCTGCAAATGGCCCCGCCGCTCCAGACATTCGGACAGACCGACAAGGTGGCGAATGTGAACGCGGTGGCGGTGCTGCGCGAGCTGGGTCCGCTGATCTCGGCGATCGTGCTGACGGGTTTCGCCGGTGCGTCGATCGCGGCGGAACTGGGCACGATGGTGGTCGGCGAAGAGATCGAAGCGATGGAAACGATGGCGTTGAACCCGGTGCGGTTTCTGGTGCTGCCGCGGGTGATCGCCACGGTGCTGGGGCTGATGACGCTGTGCGTGTTCGCGGATGTGCTCGCGATTGGGGCGGGGGCGATCATGGGCATGTCGCTGCTGGATATTCCGTGGGGGGTCTATTATTCCAACACGCTGGACCAGTCGAAGTTGTCGGACTTCATCACGGGCATCATCAAGGCGGGGGTGTTCGGGTATCTGATCGGATTGATCGCGTGCTACAACGGATTGCGTGTCGAGGGCGGCGCGGCGGGGGTGGGACGGGCCACCACGTCCACGGTGGTGCATTCGATCGTTTCCATCATCGCCGCCGACCTGCTATTCACCGCGCTGTTCTACGCGCTGGGCTGGAATTGAGCGGATGCGGATTGAAGGCCGTTTCAAAACGAAAAAACCGCGTGAAGATTCACGCGGTTTTTGGGGAGAGGAATCCCGGCCAAGCCGAAGACGGCATGGCCGGGCTTGTTGTTGTGGGGTTACGCGGGTCGGCGTTTTTTGTAGATGAGCAGGCCGCCGAGGGTGAAGAGGGCGACCGTGGCGGGTTCGGGGACATCGGAGCCGCCGGGGATGTTGCCGAGGATGGCGATGCCGTCGTTGGAGCATTCTTCGAGATAGTGCGCGGTGAAGTTGCCTGCCGGGAGGGTGGAGGCGTCAAGGACGAAGCCGTAGATTTCGGAACCGGCGTATTGGGAGCCGAAGTGCGTGAAGTCGATGCCGTCGGTGACGAGTTGGGAGTCATTGAGGAGTGTGATGCCGGCGTCGCGTGTTCCGGCGGAGATGTTGGTGAGCATGGCGCCGTTGCCGAGGTAGGGGACGACATCGTTGACGGTGGACTGGAGATCGCCCATGGATTTCTGGTTTTCGCCGTGACCGGCGTTGATGTAGGCCTGGAGCGTGGAGTAGCCCTCGTTGCTGGAGGACATGGAGACGGGGGTGATGTCGGAATAGAGGCCGAGGGTGGTGTTGGTGAAATGGCCGTGGGATTTTTTATTGCCGAGGGAATCGTTGTACGCGCTGAAGCGAACGGCGAAGACGGCGGGGTCGCTGAAATCGGCGGCGGAGTCGAGGTTGTGGGTGGAGAAATTGAGGAACAGATCGCCGGGGCTGATGTAGCCGTTCCTGGCGTTGGATTCGGAGTTGCCGGTGACGGGCATGTTGGAACTGAAGGCGAAGAAGAGCTGCGAGCCGACCTGCTTGTAGGCGATGCCGAGCAATTCGTAACTGGAGCCGCCGGAGCCGTCGCTGGTGGAATCGAGGGCGTAGGTCCAGTTGTTGTGGAGCGTGCCGGCATTCACGTTGGCGGCGAGACAGAGCAGGAGCGAGGCGGCGAAGATGCGGAGGGAAGTGCGAATCATCTGGATCATCCTTCGATGTGCGGGACGAAGAGCGGCCTGGCGCGAACGTCGCGCCGGTGTGCGTCGGGTGTGTCTCCCTGTGGTGAAGGTCCGGCGGCGATGAGGTTTCGTCGCGGGCCAAGGATGATGTACGATTCAGACGGTGCGGAGGCAAGGGGTTGGGAGGATATAACTTTGGGGGACGAAAAAGGGGTGAAAAAAAACGCCCGCGCGGAGGCGCGGGCGTGTGGGGAATAGAGGGATCGCTAAGCCGCGAGCGGCTTGAAACTTCCGGGGGCGGGGGGTTAGCGGATGAAAAGCATTTCGCGGTAGGTCGGCAGAGGCCAGAGGTCGTCGGCGATGATGGTTTCCATTTCGTCGGCGATGTTGCGGATGGCGAGCATCGCGGGGACGACGGCATCGCGGTAGTGCCTGGCGTGTGCGAGAGTGTCGCCGGAGGCCTTGTGATTGATCGCCTTGTCGAGCGTTGCGATGGCGGCTTCGAGATCGGCGACCAGCGCGGTGAGTTTGCCCAGGCAACTGACATCGGGCTGCATCACCCCGGCGGCCTTCATCGACGCGGCGGTGGAGGCCAGTTCCGACTGATAGCGATAGCCGGCGGGGAGGATCATCTTCTTCGCCACGTCGATGCAGAGCAGGGCTTCGGTGTTGATGTCCTTGCAGTAGCGTTCGACGTAGATTTCAAAGCGGCTGCGCAACTCGCGTTTGCTGAGCACGTCGTACCGGGTGAACAGGGCGGTGACGTCCTGCTCGGTGAGGGCGGGCAGCGCGTCCACGGTGTTTCGCAGATTGGGCAGGCCTCGCTTCTCGGCTTCCTTGTGCCACGCTTCGGAATAACCATCGCCGTTGAACACGACGGCCTTGTGTTCCTTCCAGATGCTCTGAATGAGCGATTGCGCGGCGGCATTCAACTTCCGGGGGTCGCCCTTGGTGGCTTTTTCCAGTTCGGTGGCGACGTAATCGAGCGATTCGGCGACGATGGTGTTGAGTGCGACCAAGGGGCCGGCGATGGACTGCGAAGAGCCGACGGCGCGGAACTCGAACTTGTTGCCGGTGAAGGCGAAGGGCGAGGTGCGGTTGCGGTCGCCGGCGTCCTTGGGCAGCGGGGGCAGGGTATCGACGCCGACCGTGATGGCCTCGCCTTTCCTGGGGCCTTTCACTTTGCCCTTTTCAATGCCGTCGAAGATGCTGGTCAGCAGATCGCCGAGGAAGATGGAGACGATGGCCGGCGGAGCTTCGTTGGCGCCGAGACGGTGATCGTTGCCGGAGTGGCTGATGGTGGCGCGGAGGAGTTTGCTGTATTTGTGAACGGCGCGGATGACCGCGGCGCAGAAGACGAGGAACTGCATGTTTTCATGCGGCGTCTCGCCGGGTTCGAGCAGGTTGCCGACGCCGGGACCGCCCAGTGACCAGTTCAGGTGCTTGCCCGAACCGTTGATGCCCGCGAAAGGTTTCTCATGGAGCAGGCACGCCAGGCCGTATTTCTCGGCGACGCGCTTGATGGTGGTCATCAACAGTTGCTGATGATCGGCGGCGACGTTGGCGTTTTCGTACATCGGGGCGATTTCGTACTGGCTGGGCGCGACTTCGTTGTGGCGGGTTTTGACCGGCACGCCGAGCTTGAACAGTTCGTGTTCGGCTTCCAACATGCAGGCGAGAACGCGCTCGGGAATCGCGCCGAAATACTGGTCTTCAAACTCCTGCCCCTTGGGGGGCTTGGCGCCGAAGAGGGTCCGACCGCAGATGGTCAGGTCGGGGCGGGCGAAGTAGAAGTGGCGATCAATGAGGAAGTATTCCTGTTCCGGGCCCGCGGTGGAATAGATGTAACCGGGGTTGTCGTTGCCGAACAGTTTGAGGACGCGCTTGGCCTGATCGGCGAGCACTTTCATGGAGCGGAGGACGGGGGTTTTCTTGTCGAGCGCCTCGCCGGTCCAACTGATGAAAGCGGTGGGGATGCAGAGGGTGGTGCCGTTGGGATTTTCAAGGATGTAGGCGGGGCTGGTGACGTCCCATGCGGTGTAGCCGCGTGCCTCGAAGGTGGCGCGGAGTCCGCCGGAGGGGAACGATGAGGCGTCGGGTTCGCCCTGGATCAGTTGCTTGCCGGAGAATTCGTTGACGGCTCCGCCCTGGCTGTCGGGTGTGAGAAAGCTGTCATGCTTCTCGGCGGTGATGCCGGTCAGGGGATAGAAGACGTGGGCATAATGCGTCGCACCCTTTTCAATGGCCCAGTCGCGCATGGTGGCGGCGACGACGTCGGCGACGGTGGCGTCGAGCTTCTCGCCGTTCTCGATGGTCTTCTTGATCGACTTGAAGATGTTCTTCGGCAACCGCTCAGCCATGACGGACAAGCTGAAGACGTTCGAGCCGAACAGTTGATGGGCGGGGGTCTGTGCGAAGTTCAACGGCTCGGTGATCGGCTTGTAATTCGTCACCGCGTTGATCGCCTCCATACGAGCATTGCTCATGTCCAGAAACTCCTGAAGTGTGAAGTGAAAAGTGTGTGAGTAAGAGTGCGTGAGTAAGGGCACATCATACCGCATACCGCGAGCGGATGCGGGTCCGAAAATCACCACAAAAATGATGCCAGTTGCCGGGAAAAGAAGCGGCGTGCGGAAGATTGGTGCGGGGATTGCTGAACAACCCCCGTCTGGGTTGAACCAACGCACACGGCTCGACGGGAAACGCATCCCGCCGGTTATTCATTGTGCCTACGAAGTGTGCAACGCAAGTCAAAAACAGACCCATTGCGCGATTTTTGGGCAACGCGCGGCCCGTTTAGCGGTGGCCGTCAGGCCCCGATACAATGACCGGATTATGCCCCACCTGCCAGACCACTTTGAGCTTGTCAGCGACATGACGCCCGCCGGGGATCAGCCGCAGGCGATCCAGACGCTGATGCGGAACATCACCAGCGGCACGAAATACCAAGCCCTGCTCGGCGTGACCGGTTCGGGCAAAACGTTCACGATGGCGAACGTCATCGCCAACCTCCACCGCCCCACGTTGGTCATCAGTCACAACAAGACGCTGGCCGCGCAGCTTTACGAAGAGTTCAAGGAGCTGTTCCCGCACAACGCGGTCAACTATTTCGTCAGCTACTACGACTACTACCAGCCGGAGGCGTACATCCCGCAGCGCGACATCTACATCGAGAAAGACGCTTCGCGCAACGATGACCTCGACCGGCTGCGACTGGCGGCCACCACCTCGCTGATGAGCCGGCGCGATGTCATCATCGTCGCCTCCGTCTCCTGCATCTTCGGCCTGGGTTCTCCCGAACAATACAAAGAAAAAGTCATTCCCGTCCACCGAGGCCAGACCCTCGATCGACAGGATTTCCTCCGCGCCCTGACCGATCTCCAATATCAGCGCAACGACTTCGATTTCAAACGCGGCGCGTTCCGCGTGCGCGGCGATGTCATCGAACTCCACCCCGCTTACGAAGAGTTCGCCTATCGCATCGAATTGTTCGGCGACCAGGTCGATCAGATTCAATACATCAACCCGATCACCGGCGAAGTGCTGGCCACCGAAGACAAGATCGCCGTGTACCCCGCCGTGCATTACGTCATGCCCGAAGACCAGCTCGAACGCGCCGTCGGCACGATCGCCGATGAACTGGACCAGCGCGTCATGCAGTTGCGCCACGAAGGCAAACTGCTCGAAGCGCAACGCCTGCTGGCGCGGACGAAGTACGACCTCGAAATGATGCAGGAAGTGGGCTACTGTTCCGGCATCGAAAATTACTCCCGCCACCTCGACGGCCGCGCCCCCGGAAGCAGGCCCTGGACGTTGCTCGATTATTTTCCGAATGACTACCTGTTGGTCATCGACGAATCGCACGTCACGCTGCCGCAGTTGCGCGCGATGTATAACGGCGACAAACACCGCAAACAGATATTGGTCGATCACGGCTTCCGCCTGCCCAGCGCGATGGACAACCGTCCGCTGAAGTTCGAGGAGATCGAACAACTCTGGCCGCAGGTCACATTCGTCAGCGCGACCCCCGGTCCCTACGAATTGGAAAAGACCGGCGGCGAAGTGATCGAGCAGATCATTCGTCCGACGGGATTGGTCGATCCGGTCATCGAAATCCGTCCGGCGACGGGGCAGGTGGCGGACCTTTACAAACTGGCGGCCGAACGCGCGGCGGCGGGCGAACGCACACTGGTCACGGCTTTGACCAAGCGGTTGTCGGAGGATTTGAGCGCGTACTTCGCCGAGCAGGGATTGCGCACCCGCTACCTGCACAGCGAGATCGAGACGATTGATCGCGTCGAGATTTTGCGGGATTTGCGCAGCGGCGAGTTTGATGTGCTGGTCGGTGTGAACCTGTTGCGCGAGGGGTTGGATTTACCGGAGGTGTCGCTGGTGGCGATTCTGGACGCGGACAAGGCGGGGTTCCTGCGCAGTCAGACGAGCATGATTCAGCAGATGGGGCGCGCGGCGCGGAATGTGAACGCGCTGGTGATTTTGTATGCGGACAAGGTGACGCCGGCGATGGCGGCGGCGATGGAGGAGACCGAGCGGCGACGTGTGAAGCAGTTGGCGTATAACGCTGAGCATGGCGTCACGCCGCAGACGATCCGCAAGGCGATTCGTCACGGCATGGAGCTGGAACTGCGAGCGTCGAAGACAGCCCGCGATGCGATCCACGCCGATGAGAAGGAATACGAAGTGACGGAAGTGGTAGCGATGGTCGAACAGCAGATGCTGGAGGCGGCGGAGAAGTTGGAGTTCGAGAAGGCGGCGAAGCTGCGCGACCAGTTGCGGCAACTGAAGGCCGCCCCGCAAACGGGGAAAATCAAACTCGACGCCGCCGGGAGCAAGGGGGAACGTAAACAAGTTCCTGGGATGCCGGGCACGAAGGTGGTGAAAAAAAGCAAGAAGCATCGCAACGTCGGCCAATGATTTGGCGAGCGGCGTTGAATCGCGTCTTTGAAGTCGCGGCGGTACAATGCGACATATGCCGGATGCAGCGAATGAGAACCCGACTGTTTATGTTGAGACAACGATTGTCAGCTATGTGACGGGCAAACCCAGTCGCGATGTCATTGTGCGTGGCAATCAGGAAGTGACGCGCCAGTGGTGGGAAACCAGGCGGGCCAGGTATCGCTTATTTGTTTCGGCTTTCGTGATTGAGGAGGCGTCCGCCGGAGACGAGCAGGCCGCCGGTAGGCGATTGAAATTGTTGGAAGATTTGGACGTGCTTGGCGTTGAACAAGAAGCGGAGGGACTGGCATTGGCTGCTTCGCAAGGTGCTGGATATTCCAGACAAGGCGAGAATTGACGCGTATCATATCGCATACGCGATGTTTTACGAGGTGGATTACTTGCTGACGTGGAATTGCACACACCTTGCGAACGGCGCGGCCATGCGGCGGCTGGCCGATTTCGTTCGTCGGGAAAATCTTTGGTTGCCCATTATCGTCACGCCTCTGGAACTGATGGATGAACAGGAAGGATAAAATCATGTGGCGAGACCCTATTGTCGAAGAAGTGCGATCGGCGCGGGAAAAACTCGCGGTCAAGTGGGCGAAAGATTCAATCGCATGGCGGGCGCATCAGAAACGACTGCTTAAGCAATGGCCGGGCCGCGTGGTAAGCAAATCGCAACTCGACAAGGAACGCGCATCGAAGGCACGGTAGTGCAATCCTCGTCACGTCGTCCGATTCGCTGGTCTGGCAGCAAGAAGCCCACGGCGTGAATCGGGCGGGGTCCGGGGGCGGGGTTACTCGGCTTCCAGTTCCTTCAGTATTTTCGCGGCATTTTTGTCGCCGGCGTCGGCGGCCTTGCGGTACCAGGCGATGGCCTGTTCGCGGTCGGCGGGGACGCCCAGTCCCTTGCGATACACCATGCCGAGGTTGCACATGGCCTGCGTTTCGCGGGCTTTGGCGGCGAGTCGGAACCAGCGGGCGGCTTCGTTGGCGTCGGCGGGTACGCCGGAGCCGTCCAGGTACATCACGCCGATGTTCGTCCTGGCCTTGGCGTGGCCCTGATCGGATGCCTTGAGATACCACTGCATGGCCAGCGAGAAATCCTGCTCCACACCTTCGCCGCCATGATAGCGACGGCCCAATTCGTACTGGGCGTTGCCAAAGCCCTTCTCCGCGGAGCGGCGAAACCACTGCAATGCCAGTTCGTCGCTTTTCTCCACGCCCTCGCCGTTTTGGTACATGAACGCGATGTTGCATATGGCCATGCCGCTGCCCCGTTCGGCGGCCCGCAGGTACCACTTCATCGCCTCGGCATGATCGACCGGCACGCCCATGCCGCGGTTGTGAAAGTAGCCGATGTTGAGGATTGAATCGGCGTGGCCCTTCTCGGCGGCCTTGTGATACCACTTCAATGCTTCGGGGTAGTTCACCGGCACGCCGCCGCCCCATTGGTACATGCGCGCGATGTCGTACATGGCGTACACTTCGCCCCGTTCGGCGGCTTTCAAATCCCACTGCATCGCCTGGGCGTAATCCTTTTTCACGCCCTCTCCGTAGAGATAGGCGTCGGCCAGGTGGTACATGGCCAGCGAATCGCCGCCCTCGGCTCCCTTGCGATACCATTGCACCGCCTGGGCCAGGTTCTTTGGAACGCCGAATCCCTCCGCGTGCATGTAGCCGATCTGACACATCGCCTCGGCGTGGCCCTTGTCCGCCGCCTGGAGGTAGTGCCGCATCGCCTGGTCGTAATTTTTCGTCACGCCGAAGCCGTGCAGATACATCTGGCCCAGGTGATACATCCCGTTGCGGTTGTCCGCGGCCGCGGCCTTCTCGAACCACCATTTCGCCAGTTCCAGATTGCGTTCGATGGCTCCGCCGTTCAGGTACAACAGGCCGAGATTGCACATGGCCGTGTCCTGTCCCCCGTCCGCCGCCTTGCGATACCACCATACCGCCAGCGGAATGTCCTTCGCCACGCCGTGGCCCTGCTCATATGTCCATCCGAGGTAGTTCATTGAGCCGACGTCGCCCTTGTCCGCCGCGATCGTGAACCACTTGACCGCTGCGACATAATCCTGCGTCACGCCCGCGCCGTCGGCGTACATTCGACCGAGGCGTTTGATCGCCGCGATGTTTCCCGCGTCCGCCGCCTGACGGTAATGCGATACCGCCGCGTCGTAATCCTTGCGGTCACGCGCCTCGTCGCCCAATCGCAACGCTTCGACGTCGGCGGACACCCGCGGCGGCGCTGGTTCAAGCGGCGGCGGCAATTGCGGGGCGGACGACTGGACCGGGGGTGGGGGCGGGGCCATCGGTGGCGATGCTTGTTCCGGGGGCGGGCCGGACGTGGCGCGACCGGCTGCCAGCAGACACCCGGCGATCAGCAACGTTCGGCCAAGTTGTCCGGGCGATCGTTTACGCATGTTCCACCTCACGAAACCAGCAGCGCGTCGAAACCGGCCTGCGAAAAATGACGATCGGCGGTCAGCGCGTCGGCCAGGCCCTCGCGCTGCATGACGATGAAGGAGATGCAATCCGTCAGACTCCACGCCTTGTCCGAACGGGCGGCATAGAGTCCGATTCCGCGATCAAACAATTCCTGCGAAGCGGGAATGAATTGGACGCTGGGAGAGTTTCGCAGCGAAGCGATGATCGCATGGAACAAGGCGCGGTTATATGGCGCGGCGAGATACGCGGCCAATTCGGTCATCACCCATGCGGTGGTCACCACCACAGGTAAATGATCGGACCATTTTTTCGCCTCGACGTGGTTGGCGTCATCCGGGGCGAGTACCGCGATGAAATAAGATGTATCAGCGAAGACCCGGTTCATCGCTTGGGTGTTCCATAAATGTAATGATCGTGTTGGACCGAACCGTCAGAGGGCAAGTTTTTGCCCTTGCCGGCCAAAGTGCGCAAGGTTTCGCTTAGCGAAGATTGGATGGGTTGAATCAAGACCTCGCTGCCTTCGGGCAACTTGACATCATCGTCGAGTACCGCGACGCCGTTCTTGATGTGTCCCTTGTAGGTCATGCGGGTACTCCGGGATTCCGGGGGGTGCGATGGATGATTATAGCGGTGGTTCATTGGAAAGCCCACGGACAGGAGTCCGTGGGCTTGGGGGGATGTTCAACGGAATTACACCGCGCGGGGGTGGGCCTGGTCGTAGGCCTGGCGCATGCGCTGGGTGGTCAGATGCGTGTAGATTTGCGTGGTGGACAGCGACTGGTGGCCGAGCAGTTCCTGCACGCTGCGCAGGTCCGCGCCGTTGTCCAGCAGGTGCGTGGCGAAACTGTGACGCAGGGTGTGGGGGCTGATGTGGATGTCCATGCCGGCGATCTGCAAATACTTGTCGAGTTTGCGGCGAACCGAGCGGCTGGACAAGCGTCCGCCCGCCTTGTTGATGAACAGCGGAACGGACTGGCCGGTGCGGGCGGCTTCGACGACGGCGGCGAATCGGCGGTCGTTTTCGAGCATCTGCACATAGTGCGCGATGGCGCGCAGGGCGTGCGAGCCGAGCGGGACGATGCGTTCTTTTTTGCCTTTGCCGCGGATGGTGAGGGCTTCGCCGATCTCATCGAGGTCGTTGCGGTTGAGATCGACCAGTTCGCTGACGCGCACGCCGGTGGAATAGAGGGTTTCGAGAATGGCGCGGTCACGTGCGCCGAGGGTGTCGGAATCGTCGGGCGTACCGAGCAGTTTTTCGATTTCCTCGACGGTGATCGCCTTGGGCAGGCGTTTGGCCTGTTTGGGCGAGCGGATGAGCAGCATGGGGTTGGTTTCGACCATGCCCTGCCGCGCGAGGTATTTGTAGAAGCTGCGCAACGTGGCGATTTTTCTCGCCATGGTCGCGGGGGAATACTGGAACTGATCGAGGTGGGTGAGGAACTGGCGGATCGACAAGGCGTCGGCCTCGACGATCTTTCGACCGATCCCCGCCCCCGGAAGCTGGGTATCGGCCCCCGGAAGCTGTTGTGTATCGGGTGCGGATGGGGCATCGGCGGCGGGGGTCGCCGAGGGCATCTGATCGCCGAGGAACTCGGCGTATTGCCGCAGGTCCGCGCCGTAGCAGCGGGCGGTGTACGGGCTGAAGTGGCGTTCGAGGCGGAGGTAATCCAGGAACTGTTGGATGACGACGATGTCGCTCATGGTGATGCTCCGTAATTTAGTTTCGAGTTTCGGGTTTCGGGTTTCGAGGGACACACGGGGTTAATCGGGAGTGGCTTGGAGTTTTTTCAGCGAGGCGCTCATGTTGCCGCCCATCTGGTGGCAGAGGACGGCGGCGTCGAACCAGTCGAAGGTGCTTTTGGGATCACGGGCCGTGGACGCCAGCCAGTGAAGGACGACCTGTTCCTCGCCGGGCATGTAACGAAAAACCCATCGCTGATCCTTTTTGGTCAGGACCAGTTGGCGGGGCTGGGTCGAAGCGGTTGAATTTCCGGGGGTGGGGGCGTCGGACATTCGTGAATCCTCCCTGATCGGGCGATTCACGCTTGTCGATCAGGTGACTAGGGGTTGTTCTGTCTCGCCGGGGCCGATGAATCGGACCCGCCGGGGGGCGGAGCGATGCGGGCCGTCTCCGCCAGCAACAGGTTTTTTGTCAGTTCAAAACTGACGAATTCCGCGTAAAGGTCCATGTTGATGAGGTAACTGCGCCAACCGGCGGGGCTTTCCAGCGGCACGCGACCGACCGAGTATCGCTGCAACGCCGCGATCACCTCGTGATTCGCCGCGTCAAAGTAACCCGCCGCCTGCGCCACCGGCTGACTGTACCGCGTCGTGCCTTGCGGCAACCGCGAATCGGTGCCGGCGTAAGTCATCTCTCGCGAATCCAAACTTCCGGCATCCGATGACGGATTGCGCCGGCTGTAAAGTTGCAACGTCACGCCGATCTTCGGCGGCTCGTAAGGGTCCCAGCCGGTCATCGACCCGACGATCAATCCATCGCAATCCAGCGTCTGAATCAGCGCCATCGCGTCGGTCACGCTGCGTACTTCTCGCAGTTTCAGGGCGGCCATCGCATCCATGACGCGATTGGTCGGCAGGACGATCATGCCCCGCACCTGCGCGATCTGCTGACCGATCTTGTCAGCCATCACCGCGCCGTCGGCGATCGACGTGCCGGTCTCGTTCCGCAGCGGCACCACCGCCCACAACTTCGGGCCGGGGTACGGGCTGGTCAGCGTGCCGGGCTGCTGGATGCGCTCCTTGGTCAACCATTCACACCCGCTCAGCGCGAACACCACCACCGTCACCGCCGGCCACAGCCACGCGATGCCGCTCAACCGAACCTTTTTACTTGTCATGGCGTCCTGCCAATTCATGGGTGATGCTCCGCTCACCGGGTTAATGCGCTATGCGGGATGCGTTGATGCGGTGTGCGGAAGAGGGCGAACCCGCATCCCGCAATCCGCACGGCGCATCTCGCGTTCATTCCGTCGGCACTGTCGCCGTGGCCGGGTTGTCCTGCGTCTTGCCCTGATCGGCCAACTGCACGCGCGGGGTCGTCGCCGACCGCACCGCCCACAGGTTGTCGTTGCCCGAACGGTTGGACACGAAGTAAACAAACCCGTCCCGGCTCCACGCCGGTTGAAGATTCACAAACTTGTCCGTCGTCAACTGCCGCCGACCCGTGCCATCGACGTTGATGACCCACAATTCCCCGCTCACCGGTCGGCCCCCGGAACCGCCCCCGCCCCCGGAACCGCCCCCGGAACCGCCCCCGGAAGTGGAAGTTGCCGCCTGGCCCGTCGGGTTCATCACGGTGACAAACGCCAGTTCGCGTCCGTCGGGACTCCACGTCGGATTGATGCACGCGGCATTGGCCGACGCGGCGATCTCGGTCGGTCTCGTCGCCTCGCCCTTGTTGTAGTCCAGCGTCCAGATGCTGAACCAGCGTGTGCCGCGATAACGCGCCCGCTGGAACGCGATCTTTCCGCCGTCCGGGCTGAACGACGGAAACAGGCCGTAGCCGAGGAACCGGCGTTGGGCCGGGTTGTCCACGTCAATCGTCACGATTTCCCACTGGCCGGACTGTTCGCCCAGCGAACAGAAGACCAGTTGCTTGCCGTCGGGACTCCACGATGGATGCAATTCCTGCGTCGGGCTGCTGGTCAGTTGCACGGGCTGACTCTCGCCCCCGCCCCCGCCCCCGGACGGATTGAATGGCATGACGTAAATGTCCCAGTTGCCGTTGCGGTCGGAGCAGAACGCCAGCCGTTTGCCGTCGGGGCTGACCGCGGGCATGGTGTCGTTGCCGGGGTCGCTGGTCAGTTGCGTGACGGTGTTTCCCGTGACGGATTTGGTGTAGATATCCGCGGTGGGGCGGTGTTGCGTGGAGGCGAAATAGAGCGTCTGGCCGTCCGGGCTGACGGTGACATCGAAGTCCGCCCCTTCAGGCGTGAACGTGATCTGTCGCGTGTTGCCGAACGAATCATTGGGCAATTCGGAGGGGGAACCGGGCAGTTCGCCGTAAAGATTCATATTACTGACGAACCGCGCGGGCCGGTCGCCGTCGCCGGCGGTGGGGGAGCCGATGAAGGTGGGTTGCACAGAGGCGGAGTCGGGATTGATGAACGCGGCGACGGACTGATAGACGGCATCATGGCGTGGGGATTGAACGACTTGGTTTTTATCAGCCGCGGCTTCCGAGCCGCGGTTCACCGCCGGCGTGGTGGTGACGGCGGGGTCGTTGACGCGGATCGGCTCAATGACGCCGATTTCCCGCCCGACGTTGTTCATGGCCTGTCGGGTTTGCGAGCAGCCGACGGTCAGCAGCATCGCACCGGTGAAAGTGAGCAGTCGCCAGGTTGTTGATGTCCGGTTCATCAGCATGATTCCACATTCAAGGAGTTGTCGAAACCATCGCACACGCGATTCGCCTCGCCGTGGTCCGATGCTTGCTTACCGGCGACCACTGCTTTACTTCCGGGGGCGTCTGATAATTTTTCGGCCAAACCACCCCCTTGGGGTGAGCGCAATGAAA